>NZ_BAAHSI010000001.1:0-813 GCF_054601575.1 Faecalimonas canis
GGCGGGTGGATATTTATTGAAAAAGATAAAGAGAGATGTTATGATAAAACTCACAAATCGGAATTTTACAGAAGTTCCACATTTTTCTAAAGTTCAGTGACAATCGTCACAAATTAAATCAGCAGATTACACATATTTACAATTTACATAAGAAAGTTGGTGATGTTTATTGGGGGATTTTTCTTTATATTGCATCAATAAATATTGTTTGATAAAATAAAAGGGAGGAAAAAGATTGACGTTACATAAAATAAATAAGAAGTACAAAGAGAGAGTGTTCCGTTTGATTTTTCAAAATAGGGAAGATTTGCTGGAACTTTATAATGCGGTAAATAACAGTTCTTATACTAATTCAGAGGAATTAACAATTACAACAATAGAAGATGTTGTATATATGGGAATGAAAAATGATTTGTCATTTATTATTGACGATGTACTGAATTTATATGAGCACCAAAGTTCATTTAGTCCTAATTTACCATTGAGAACATTTTTTTATTTTGCTTCACTGTATCGGAAACAGATAGAGCCGGTGAAACATAAATTATACATGAACACACCATTATGTATTCCGTTTCCACAGTTTGTTGTTTTTTACAATGGAACAAAGGAAGAACCGGAACGTCAGGAATTAAAGTTGAGTGATTTGTTTATAACAAATGGAAAAGAAATGACATCTAGTCTTGAGTGTACAGCACTTGATCCTATGTCAAGATTTAGTACAAGTTAAAATGAGGTTTTCCTCATCTTAACCTGCCAGCTGCAATTCGTCTTGCTGAAGCCTACGATACAGTTCTTCATAATCTTTTGGTG
>NZ_BAAHSI010000002.1:0-61501 GCF_054601575.1 Faecalimonas canis
CAAACTTTGGGATGCTCCCGAATTAGATGGCGCGAGTATATTCTTTTAACCATTCTCTCTCTTCTTCTGTAAGATGAGGAGCGATTTTTTCGTATACCTGCGCATGATAGTTGTTTAACCATTCAATCTCGAATTTTGTCATATATTGCGTATCGATACCGTCCAAGTCGATAGGAGCGAAAGTGATTGTTTCAAATTCCATAAACTGACCGTATTTATTTTGTTCTGCTTTTTTTACAATAAACTCATTTTCGATACGGATACCGAATTTGCCATCTTCATAAATACCCGGTTCATCTGTGATAACCATACCTTCTTCTAACTGATGATGTTCGTTTTTACTTGGAACAACATACCAACGGAAACCGGTAGGTGCTTCGTGAATATTTCCTAAGTAACCTACACCGTGTCCTGTACCACATTGGAAATCTAACCCTAAATCCCAGATAGGTCCTCTTGCGAGAATATCAAGGTTGTAACCGTAGCAACCGTATAAGAATTTTGCCCTTGATAAATTCATCATGGCACGAACAACTGCCGTGAAGTATTTTTTCATCTCATTGTCAACAGAACCGAGTACAAATGTTCTTGTAATATCCGTAGAACCTTCAAAATATCCTCCACCTGTATCGTTCAAGAAGAAAGCTCCGCTTTCTAATTTTACGTCTGTTTCAGGACAAGGAGAGTAGTGCATCATTGCTGCATGATCTTTAAATGCACAGAGAGGTTCAAAACTGTCGCGAATGTAACCTTCCTGCTCAGCGCGGAAACCTGTCAGTTTGTCGGCAGAACTTAGTTCTGTGATGGTTTCTTTGTCGTAGCGTGTTTTAATCCAGTGCATAAATTTTGTGATGGCAACACCATCTTTAATATGCGCCTGCCTGATGTTTTCTAATTCCACAGGATTTTTCATTGCCTTGAAAAGAATAGTAGGATTAGCGTGTTCTACGATTTTGCAAGGAATATTTTTGTAGAGCGCATAATTCATTTTCATTGGGTCGATCATAATGGTGTCATTGGCTGAAAGTGTTTTAATATCTTCGTAAATATCATTGTATGGATGAATATTTACATTGTTTTTGCCAAATTCAGATAAGATTTCATCATTTAATTTTTTCTCGTCTATGTATAGTTCAACGCTGTCCATCTTGACAATGGCATAGGAAAGCAAAAGTGGGAAGAAATCAATATCATCTCCGCGTACGTTTAAAAGCCAGCATACATCGTCAAGAGAAGCGATTGCATGAACAGTAGCGCCGTGTTCACGCATAACCTGACGTACACGCTCCAATTTGGAAGAAGTGCTTTCTCCCGAATATTTTTCAGGAAGGAAAAATGCAGGTTTATCTGAAAGTGGAGGTCTGTCCGTCCAAACTTTATCGATTAAGTCTTCAGAATAGTCAATGGAAATGTTTTTTGGTGAAAGGGCTTCTTCGTATTCCTGTCCTTCGCCCATTGATAATACACGCCCATCAAAACCTACTTTTCCGCCTTCTTTTACATTTGATGCGAGAAATTCCGTTACAGAAGGAGTGTCACCCACGAACATTTTCATTAAGCGTATTCCGCTTCCTTCCAATTCATTTGTTGCCTGAAAGAAGTATCTTCCGTCTGTCCAAAGACCTGCATCTTCTTGCATAATAACGGCAGTTCCGTAAGAGCCGCTAAATCCTGTGATGAATTTTCTTGACTTGAAATGTTCTCCTACATATTCACTTTGATGAAAATCAGCAGTTGGAACAACGTAAGCGTCAATTCCTTTTTCTGTCATTAGTGAACGAAGGTTTGCAATTCTTTCTGTTACTTTCATGTTGAAATAACCTCCTATTCGTATAATTTAAACTATACTAATATTTTATCACAGAAAAAAATAGAATCAATATTTTCATATAAAAAAACAGCCTGATTTCAGACTGTTTTTTTATGGAGCTTTAAGTAAATCTAATTCTTATTCTTCTCCTTCTGATGTTAAACCGTTTAATGGTTTGATTAAGAAGAACATAACGATTGCACAAACGAATGAAATAATCATGAATGCTAACATGATGTTAAAGTCACCCATTTTTTCAACAAGTTTCATGATTTCACCATTGATTGTTGAAGCAATGAAAGAAGCCATTGTCCAAATACCCATTAACAATGATAAGTATTTTTTAGGAGCAAATTTACTTACGAATGAGTTTCCAAGTGGAGAGAAGCAAATTTCACCACAAGTGATTAATACACCGAATAAACAGATCCATAAGAAGTGTGCTTTACCTGCACCTCTAATGATGTCCATAAGTGCTAACGCACCGTAAGATAATCCTAAGAATACGAATGATAAAGTAACTTTCTGGAACATAGATAAGTCACCCTGAGGTCTGGCTGAAAGTTTCTCCCAAAGTTTAGCAGCAGCCAAACTCATGAAGATACATAATAAACCGTTCCATGTTGTTGTTAAGTGAGCAGGTGAAAGTTCAAATCCACCAATTGTACGCATTACATTATCACGAATATAGAATGTAAGGAAAATGTCTTGCTGATAGTATGCTAACCAGAATACAACTGAGAATAATGTAACTAAAAGAATAGCAAGTACATTCTTTTTCTGTAATGTTGTAAGTGGAGCAGTAGATTTTTCTTTCTTTTCATGACTCTCCTGTCCGATAACATTTCCCTGTGTATCTGTAAGGTATTTGAAAGGTAATTTTCCTTGTCCCTGTAATAATCCGTAGCAGGCTGTGAAAATAGCGCCACCGATGAAGATAAGGATTGCACAGAGGAAGAATACCTGTCTGTAACCTAATACATCGCCTTTTTTGAATGTTGACATATATAATGCCGCACAAATCATCGAACCAAAGAAGGCACCGATATTAACGAATGAGTACTGAATTGAGAACGCAGTGTCAAGAAGTTTTTCATCATCAAACAAACGTCCGATGATAGCAGCAAGGTTTCCTTTGAAGAATGCTGTACCGATAGCTACGACAATAATCATAGCCCAAACCATTCCGACACTGTGAGATTGCCATCCGAGTAAATATCCGATACCCATTAAAATACAACCAAGTGTTACTGCATATCTAGCACCCAAGAAACGGTCGCAAATCCAACCGCCGATGATTGGTGTGATGTAAGTAAATGATGTTAATGCTGCTGCGATAGGAGCTGCATCAACTTCGCTAAGTCCAATACCACCTTCTGCAACTGAAGTTGCAAGGAAAAGTGCTAAAAGTGGTTTTGTACCATAGAAAGCGAAACGTTCAAATGTGTAAGTAATACAACAAATCCAATATCCAATAGGATATTTTCCTTTTTTTGCTGTTGCGCCCATAAGTTTAAACCTCCAATAAAAAATAAAATTTGTTTTCTCTTTTGTGAAAAAAGAGATTGCCATCAGAACTGGCGTGTAAATGAAAAAAACAAATTTCATTCGTGATATGTAAGGCTCCAGACTTACATAACTTAAAGCCATATGTTATTTTCAAAGTACACGTTTCTAGCGCCTTGCCTGTGCGGACAAAATAGTCCGTTACGGGATAGAAACAAAGCGTTAGGAATTTACTGATGTAATCATTTATCCCATGAAACTAATTATAACATAAAATACTATGGTGTGCAAATATAATTCTTTTCTTTTTTTAGAAAAACTTAAGAAAAATTTAATATACCCAGTATAGAGAAAACGAATAAAAGTATGTGAAAAAAATATCAGATCTTTTACGAAAATCATTGCTATTTGGAATATCGTATTATATAATATAATCGGCAGAGAATTTGGTTGAATTTTTTAAAATTTTATAGAAATTTAAAGAAAATGGAGGGCTTAAACATGAGCAACACAACAGCAAACCCAGCAAGTATGAGAATTGCCGCTTTACTTGATTCGGGAAGTTTCGTTGAAATTGGCGGCGCTGTTACAGCGAGAACAACTGATTTCAATATGCAGACAAAAGATACTCGTGCAGACGGTGTTATTACCGGATACGGAGTTATCGACGGCAATCTTGTATATGTATACAGTCAGGATGCTACTGTATTAAACGGGTCTATCGGAGAAATGCATGCAAAGAAGATTGCGGCTATTTACGATATGGCAATGAAAATGGGAGCGCCGGTTATCGCTTTGATTGACTGTGCGGGACTAAGACTTCAGGAGGCAACGGATGCGCTTCATGCTTTTGGAAGCCTGTATTTCAAACAGACAATGGCTTCGGGAGTAATTCCACAGATTACCGCTATATTCGGCACTTGCGGTGGAGGGCTTGCGATGGTTCCTGCTCTCACTGATTTTACTTTTATGGAAGAAAAACAGGGAAAATTATTTGTAAATTCACCAAATGCAATATCGGGAAATTCAGTAGAAAAATGTGATACAGCATCAGCTAAGTTCCAAAGTGAAGAAACAGGGCTTGTTGACTGTATCGGAAGCGAGGAAGAAATTTTAAGCCAGATTCGTTCTCTTGTAACAATACTTCCGGCAAATAATGAAGATGACCAGTCTTACGATGAATGCTTGGATGATTTGAACAGAGTCTGCGAAGGTATTGAAAATGCTTATGGTGATGCGAGAATGACTTTGGCAATGATTTCGGATAATTATGCATTTTTTGAAACAAAGAAAGAATATGCAAAAGAAATGGTGACGGGATTTATCCGTCTGAACGGAATGACTGTAGGTGCAGTTGCAAACTGCTCAAAACGTTATGATGAAGAAGGAACTCTTCAGGAAGAGTATGTAACTGATTTAACTGTAAATGGATGTAGAAAAGCGAAAGAATTTGTGGATTTCTGTGATGCATTTAATATTCCTGTGCTTACATTGACAAATGTAACGGGATTTGAAGCAACAAAATGTTCAGAGAAAAACATCGCAAGAGAAGTTGCAAAACTTACTTATGTTTTTGCAGATGCGACAGTTCCGAAAGTAAACGTAATTGTTGGAAAGGCATACGGAAGTGCCTATGTAGCGATGAACAGTAAATCAATCGGAGCGGATATGGTATACGCATGGCCTACTGCAGAAATCGGTATGATGGATGCTGTACTGGCAGCAAAGATTATGTATGCAGATGAGGGTGCAGATACTATTAAGGAAGAAGCAGAAAAATATAGAGAATTACAATCAAGTCCGCTTTCGGCAGCGAGAAGAGGTTATGTAGATACAATTATCAATCCGGCAGATACAAGAAAGTATGTGATTGGAGCGTTTGAAATGTTATTTACAAAGAGGGAAGAGCGTCCATCTAAAAAACACGGAACGGTTTAGTGAGGTGAAACAAAGTGAAAAAAAGAATTAGTTTATTGCTATGCGTTTTTGTGCTTACATTTAGTTTTGTCGGATGTGGAAGTGAGAAGAAAACGGTAGAGTATGATAGAGAGATGCTGGAACAGAGTGCGGAAATCATCATTCAAAGTTTTTCGGAGATGGACGATGAAACTTTTGCACAGTATGAAGACGGCTCGGAATTACAGGTAAATATGATGCTGCTTCAGTCAGGACTTCCGATAGAGAAGGAAGAGTTTGTATCTATGATTCATTCATGGCAGGCGTCTGTTGATGAGTGCGGAGAATATAAAAAACATGGAAAGTATAAAGTTGAAGTGAAAGCGAAAGAAGTTATTTTAAGTACGGAAGCAACATATGAGGAAAGGAAAGCAACTATTGAATTTAAGTTTGATGATAAATCAAATATGGAGTCTATGGATGTTTCAGCAAAATACTCAACAGCGGAAATACTTAAAAAAGCAGGAATGAACACGGTATTAGGTATGGGTACGGTGTTTGTAGTACTGATTTTCCTTGCGTTTATTATTTCTTTGTTAAAATATGTTCCTATTATCATGGGAAAATTCGGAAAGAAAAAAGAAGAGAAGGAAACGGTTGAAACAAAACCTGTAGTAGCAGAGCAGAAAGAAACTTCGGCTATGGACGATTTGGAATTGGTAGCGGTTATTACAGCGGCGATTGCAGCGGAAACCGGAACATCATCGGATGGGTTTGTTGTTCGTTCAATTAAACGAAGAACGTCGAATAATTGGAATTAGAATGAATTTAGGAGGAAATCATAATGAAAAATTATACAATTACAGTAAACGGAAATGTATATGACGTAACAGTAGAAGAAAAAGTTGGAGGAGTAGCACCGGCACAGAGAGCAGCAGCGCCAACAGTACCGGCAACAGCGCCGGTACAGAAACAGGCAGCCGCAGCAGGAAGTATTGAAGTAAAAGCAGGGGCAGCCGGTAAAGTGTTCAAGGTAGAAGCAAGTGTGGGACAGAAAGTATCAAAAGGAGATACGGTAATCGTTGTTGAAGCGATGAAAATGGAAATTCCGGTAGTAGCACCTGAAGACGGAACAGTTGCTAGTATTGATGTAGCAGTAGGGGATGCAGTAGAAGCAGGAGCAGTCATGGCTACATTAAACTAGGAATTACAAATATGAAAAATAATTGTAAATTCCCAAATTTAACGTAAAGTGGGAGGTTAAAAAATGGAATATATTACAAGTACATTAGGAAACCTCATGGACCAGACGGCGTTTTTTAATTTAACATGGGGAAACTATGTTATGATTGCTGTTGCCTGCGGGTTCCTATATTTAGCAATTAAAAAAGGATTTGAACCGCTTTTATTAGTTCCGATTGCTTTTGGTATGCTATTGGTAAATATTTATCCGGATATTATGTTGTCGATTGAGGAATCTTCAAATGGAGTTGGAGGACTGTTACATTACTTTTATTTATTAGATGAATGGGCAATTCTTCCGTCATTGATTTTTATGGGCGTAGGTGCAATGACAGATTTCGGTCCGCTGATTGCAAATCCGAAAAGTTTCCTTTTGGGAGCTGCGGCACAGTTCGGTATTTTTGCAGCATATTTAGGTGCAATGGCAATGGGATTTTCAGATAAGGCTGCCGCTGCTATTTCTATCATCGGTGGAGCAGACGGACCTACATCTATATTCCTTGCGGGTAAATTACAACAGACGGCTATTTTAGGACCGATTGCGGTTGCGGCATATTCATATATGTCATTAGTTCCGATTATTCAGCCGCCTATCATGAAATTATTAACAACGGAAGAAGAACGTAAAATTAAAATGGAACAGTTAAGACCGGTTTCACAGTTAGAAAAAATTCTTTTCCCGATTATTATTACAATTGTTGTATCCCTAATTCTTCCTACAACAGCACCGCTTGTTGGTATGCTTATGTTAGGTAACTTATTTAAAGAGTGTGGAGTAGTAAGACAGTTGACGGAAACAGCATCAAATGCATTGATGTATATCGTTGTTATCTTGCTTGGGACATCGGTAGGTGCAACAACAAGTGCGGAAGCATTTTTGAATATGGATACACTTAAAATTGTAGCATTAGGGTTAGTAGCGTTTTCATTTGGTACGGCGGCAGGTGTGCTGTTCGGTAAACTGATGTGTAAGATAACCGGCGGAAAGGTAAATCCTCTGATAGGTTCTGCCGGAGTATCCGCAGTGCCTATGGCGGCCAGAGTATCACAGAAAGTCGGTGCGGAAGCAGACCCTACGAACTTCTTATTGATGCACGCAATGGGACCAAATGTTGCGGGAGTTATCGGTACTGCTGTTGCAGCCGGAACATTTATGGCGATTTTTGGTGTTAAATAAAGATGGAGGACAATATAATGGAAATCGAAAAAAAACCAATTAAAATTACAGAAACAATTTTGCGAGATGCACATCAGTCTTTGATTGCAACAAGAATGACTACAGAACAGATGCTTCCGATTATTGATAAAATGGATAAAGTCGGTTATCATTCCGTAGAGTGCTGGGGTGGAGCGACATTTGACGCATCTCTTCGTTTTCTAAAAGAAGATCCTTGGGAAAGACTTCGTAAATTTCGTGACGGATTTAAAAACACAAAATTACAAATGCTATTCCGTGGACAGAATATTTTGGGATACCGTCCATATGCAGATGATGTGGTAGAATATTTTGTGCAGAAATCTGTTGCAAACGGAATTGATATTATCCGTATTTTTGACTGCTTGAATGATATTCGTAACTTAAAAACAGCAGTAAAAGCAGCAGTAAAGGAAAAGGCAGATGCTCAGGTTGCGTTATCTTATACATTAGGCGATGCTTATACATTAGATTATTGGATGGACATTGCGAAGAAAATTGAAGATATGGGTGCGACATCTATCTGTATCAAAGATATGGCAGGTTTACTTGTTCCATATAAAGCAACAGAATTGATTACAGCGATGAAAGAGGCAACATCTCTTCCGATTCAGTTGCACACACATTATACATCAGGCGTTGCATCAATGACTTACTTAAAAGCAGTTGAGGCAGGGGTAGATGTGATTGATACGGCAATGTCACCATTTGCTATGGGAACATCACAGCCGGCAACAGAAGTTATGGTAGAAACCTTTAAAGGAACTCCGTATGATACAGGGTTAGATCAAAACCTTCTTGCAGAAATTGCAGATTATTTCCGTCCGATTCGTGATGAGGCATTGGAATCAGGACTGTTAAATCCGAAAAATTTAGGTGTAAATATTAAGACATTACTATATCAAGTACCGGGTGGTATGCTTTCTAATCTGACTTCTCAGTTAAAAGAACAGGGAGCAGAAGATAAATTCTATGAAGTGCTTGAAGAAGTGCCAAGAGTGCGTAAAGATTTAGGCGAACCGCCTCTTGTGACTCCGTCTTCACAGATTGTCGGAACACAGGCGGTATTTAATGTGCTTATGGGTGAACGTTATAAAATGGCAACAAAGGAAACAAAAGATGTTTTATGCGGAAAATACGGTGCTACAGTAAAACCATTTAATAAAGAAGTGCAGAAGAAATGTATTGGTGATGCTGAAGTAATTACCTGTCGTCCGGCTGATTTGATTCCGGATGAATTGGATACATTAAAAGACGAGATGAAACAATGGTCACAACAGGATGAAGACGTATTATCATATGCGTTATTCCCGCAGGTTGCAACCGATTTCTTTAAATATAGAGAAGCACAACAGACAAAAGTAGATCAAAAAGTTGCAGATACAGAAAATGGAAGTTATCCGGTATAAGAGAGTTGAAAGAGTTAGCATTTGCTAACTCTTTTGCATTTATGAAAGAAAAATCAAAAGAAAGGGTTTTCTTTATTTCTGTAGTTGTGTATAATAAATCTTTAGAAAAAGAGAAGGAATACGGAGGCTGAGGATGAACAGCAATAATACGAATGAACTGTTAAGTAAAATAAATGAGAAGTATGCGAAACTGAGTAAGGGACAGAAACTGTTAGCGGAATATATCGCTGAGAATTACGATAAAGCAGTGTTTCTGACTGCTGCAAAACTTGGAAAAACAGTAGGGGTAAGTGAATCCACCGTTGTTCGTTTTGCGACACAGTTGGGATATGACGGATATCCGGGATTCCAAAAAGCGCTGGAGGAACTCGTTAGAAATAAACTGAACTCTATACAGCGTATGGAAGTGGCATATGGACGTATTGCACAGTCTGAAATATTGGAAACGGTATTGCAGTCTGATATAGAGAAAATAAAAATGACGCTGGCAGGGATTGAACAGGATGCCTTTGATTTGGCTGT
The DNA here is from genome assembly GCF_054601575.1 of Faecalimonas canis. Lineage (NCBI taxonomy): Bacteria > Bacillati > Bacillota > Clostridia > Lachnospirales > Lachnospiraceae > Faecalimonas > Faecalimonas canis. The sequence goes on from NZ_BAAHSI010000002.1 coordinate 9,581, forward strand.
AGAAACGATGCTTCACGCAAAACGTATATATATAGTAGGAATTAGAAGTTGTGCACCGTTGGCGAGTTTTCTTGGATTTTATCTGAATTTGATTTTTGACAATGTAACTTTAGTTAATACAAATAGCGCAAGTGAAATTTTTGAGCAGTTAATTCGTATAAGTGAAGATGATGTTATTATCGGAATTAGTTTTCCGCGTTACTCAATGCGGACCTTAAAAGCATTAGAATTTGCGAGCAACCGAAAGGCGAAAGTAATCACGCTTACGGACAGTGTACATTCTCCGATGAATTTATATTCATCATGCAATCTTATTGCAAGAAGCGATATGGCGTCCATTGTGGATTCGCTTGTTGCTCCTTTAAGTGTAGTAAATGCACTTGTCGTTGCATTATGCATGAAGAAACAGACAGAAGTCATTTCTACATTGGGAACTTTGGAAGAGATATGGGATGAATATCAGGTGTATAGCAGTGATGAATTAAATCCGGTAAATGATAAAATGTCACTGAAAACAGTGGAAAGAAAAGAGGACGAATAGATGAGTAAGGTAGTTATAATAGGTGGCGGTGCAGCCGGAATGTTTGCCTCCATTTTTGCGGCACGGAATGGAAATGAAGTACATCTGTTTGAAAAGAATGAAAAACTTGGTAGGAAACTTTTCATTACCGGAAAGGGACGGTGCAATATTACAAATGCGGGAGATATGGAAACGCTGTTTCAATCAGTTGTATCCAATCCAAAGTTTTTATATAGTAGTTTTTATGGATATACAAATGAGGATGTTGTTTCTTTTTTTGAAGAAATTGGAGTAAGAACAAAAATAGAGCGTGGAAACAGGGTGTTTCCTCTGTCAGACCATTCATCAGACGTTATAAATGGTTTGGCTGCAGAAATGAAAAGACTCGGCGTAAAAGTTTATTTAAATACGAAGGTGAAGTCTATTGAGGGGAATGCTGACGGATTTCAAAGAATAGTGCTTTCAAATGGTGAGAAGATTGTTGCAGACGATTGTATTGTGGCGACAGGTGGCTGTTCTTATCAGCCTACAGGCTCTACAGGAGATGGTTATCATATGGCGGATAGTGTTGGGCATACGGTTACGGAAGTTTATCCGGCGCTAGTACCATTGGAGATAGAAGAAGACTATGTCAGGGAATTACAGGGGCTTTCGCTTAGAAATGTGGAAGCGACAATTTATGACGGGAAGAAAGAAATTTACCATGATTTTGGAGAAATGTTATTTACCCACTATGGAGTCAGCGGACCTCTTATGCTGACAGCCAGCAGTTATATTACGAAAAAATTGCGTGACAGAGAGATGAAACTTGTCATAGATTTGAAACCGGCATTATCTGAGGAACAGTTAAACCAGAGAGTGTTGAGAGATTTTGAAGAGAATAAAAACAAACAGTTCAGAAATGCAATAACAAAATTGTTTCCGGCAAAATTGATACCGATTATGGTTATGCTGAGTGGAATTGAACCGGAAAAGAAAGTAAATGAGATTTCAAAGGAAGAGCGTATGGATTTTGTTCACCTGATTAAACATTTTACACTGACTATTAATGGAACAAGGTCTTTTAGAGAGGCAATTATTACGCAGGGTGGAGTGAAAACGAAAGAGATAAATCCGGCGACAATGGAATCAAAACTTGTTCCTCATTTATATTTTGTGGGGGAAGTGCTTGATTTGGATGCTTTGACAGGCGGTTTTAATTTACAGATTGCGTGGTCCACGGCGTATATGGCAGGTAGTAATATTTGGTAAAAAAGGAGAAAAAAGATGGGATATAATATAGCAATTGACGGTCCTGCAGGAGCGGGAAAAAGTACGATAGCGAAGAAAGTAGCAAAAGAATTAGGGTATATTTATGTGGATACAGGTGCGTTATACAGAGGAATGGCAGTATATTTCTTGGAAAATGGCGTGTCTGCGGATGAAACGGAAAAAATAGGACAGATGTGTAAAGAAGCGGTAGTTACATTAGGATATGAGGATGGCGTACAACAAGTATATTTGAATGGAGAAAATATTACTTCAAAACTTCGTGAAGAAGAAGTGGGGAAAATGGCGTCTGTCAGTTCTGCAATAAAAGAGGTTAGGATGCAGTTGTTGGAATTGCAGAGAGAGTTGGCTGTAAAAGAAAATGTCGTTATGGACGGAAGAGATATTGGAACAAATGTGCTCCCACAGGCAGAAACAAAGATTTACTTAACGGCAAGCGTGGATACAAGAGCAAAGAGAAGATTTTTGGAACTGAAGGAAAAAGGAGTACCTTGTGTACTTGAAGAAATTGCAAAAGATATTGAAGATAGAGATTACCGTGATATGAATAGAGATGTAGCACCGTTAAAACAGGCAGAAGATGCGGTCTATATAGACTCTTCGGAAATGACTATTGATGAAGTTGTTGCGGAAATTTTGAAACATTGTGAATAAAGGTGAGAGAATGGAAGTAAAAGTAGCAAAAACAGCCGGATTTTGTTTTGGAGTAAAAAGGGCTGTGAAAACAGTTTATGAGCAGGTTGAAAAAGAAAAGGATAAGCAGATTTACACCTATGGGCCTATTATACATAATGAAGAGGTCGTTAAGGACATGAAAAAAAGAGGAGTAAAAGTTATTCGGACAGAAGAGGAATTGGAAAATCTGGAGAGTGGAGTGGTGATTATACGTTCTCACGGTGTGCCGAAAAGAATTTATGACAAACTGGCAGAGAGGAATATTACCTGTGTGGATGCAACCTGCCCGTTCGTAAAGAAAATTCATAATATTGTGAAAAAAGAAAGTGAAACTGGGAGTCAGATTGTCATTATCGGAAACAATGAACATCCTGAAGTGGAAGGAATTAAAGGATGGTCTTTATCTCCTGTGACAGTTATTCAGACAATGGAAGATGTGAACAATTTTGAGCCTGATAAATCGAAGAAGGTGTGCATTGTATCACAAACGACATTTAATTACAAGAAATTTGAAGAATTAGTTGAAATTATTTCTAAAAAGCGTTATGATATAAGTGTTTTAAATACGATTTGTAATGCAACTACTGAACGTCAGACTGAGGCAAGAAGCATTGCAGAGGGCGTAGATGCTATGATAGTTATCGGTGATAAGCATAGTTCTAATACCCAAAAATTATTTGAAATATGTGATAAGGTATGCAACAATACGTACTATATTCAGACACTTGACGATTTGGATTTGAATCAATTAGGGTCGGCAAAAACGGTAGGTATTACAGCAGGGGCGTCAACGCCTAATAATATAATTGAGGAGGTTCAAAATAATGTCAGAATTAACTTTTGAACAAATGTTAGAAGAGTCTTTAAAAACAATACGAAATGGAGAGGTCGTAGATGGTACTGTAATCGATGTAAAGCCAGATGAAATCATCTTGAATATAGGGTACAAAGCAGACGGTATTATTACAAGAAGCGAATACACAAACGAGCCAAACGTTGATTTAACAACTTTAGTATCAGTAGGCGATACAATGACTGTTAAAGTATTGAAAGTGAATGACGGAGAAGGTCAGGTGTTGTTAACATATAAGAGATTAGCAGCAGAAAAAGGAAATGAAAGATTAAAAGAAGCTTTTGAAAACAAAGAAGTATTAAAAGCAACAGTAAACCAGATTTTAGGTGGTGGATTAAGTGTTGTTGTTGATGAAGCAAGAGTATTTATTCCTGCAAGTTTAGTATCTGATACATACGAAAAAGATTTAAGCAAATATCAGGGACAGGAAATTGAATTTGTTATCAGCGAATTTAATCCAAGAAGAAACCGTGTAATCGGTGACAGAAGACAACTCTTAGTTGCAGAGAAAGCAAAATTACAGGAAGAGTTATTTGCTAACCTTAAAGTAGGAGATGTCATCGAAGGAACTGTTAAAAATGTAACAGATTTTGGTGCGTTTATCGACTTGGGTGGAGTAGACGGATTATTACACATCTCTGAAATGTCTTGGGGAAGAGTTGAAAATCCAAAGAAAGTATTCCGAGTAGGAGAAACAATTAAAGTTCTTGTAAAAGACATCAACGATACAAAAGTTGCGTTAAGTTTAAAATTCCCAGAAACAAATCCATGGGCAAACGCAGAAGAAAAATATGCTGTAGGAACAGAAGTTACAGGTAAAGTAGCAAGAATGACAGACTTTGGAGCATTCGTTGAACTGGCACCTGGTGTAGATGCATTACTTCACGTTTCTCAGATTTCTAAAGCACACGTAGAAAAACCAGCAGACGTTTTAAGTGTGGGACAGGAAATTACAGCAAAAATTGTTGACCTTAACGTAGCAGATAAAAAAATCAGTTTAAGTATGAAAGTTCTTGAAACAGAAGAAGCAGCAGAAGAAGTAGAAGAGGCTGTTGAAGAATAAGATTTGACTGTAGTAGAGAAGTAGAAAAAATAGGGACGCAAGTCTCTATTTTTTATGTAAAAAAATATGTTAAAAATTCATCAAGATGTATATTAAAATATACAATCATTTGTAACAAGTTACTAGAATTATATAAAAAGTTCTTGTATGATATACATAAGGATTGAAAACAGATGAAAGGAAGAGATAAAATGAAACTTTTAACATTTAAAGGAGGCATTCACCCCAACGATGGAAAGCGGTTGGCAAAAGATAAATCGATTGTCAGCGTACTTCCAAAAGAAGAATTGGTTTATCCACTTTCACAACATATTGGTGCACCGGCGAAACCTATTGTGAACGTGGGTGACAAAGTTTTAAAAGGTCAGAAGATAGCGGAAGCGGGAGGATTTGTTTCAGCTTCGATATTTGCATCTGTATCAGGAGAGGTGAAAGGAATTCAAAAACGAATTAATCCTTCGGGAGCGAAGGTGGATTCTATTATTGTAGAAAATGATTTTCAGTATGAAGAAATTGTTTATCCTCCAATAAAACCTCTTGATGAGATGTCAAAGGAAGAAATTATTGAGCGGATTAAAGAAGCAGGGATTGTAGGAATGGGAGGCGCAGGATTTCCTACCCATGTTAAATTATCTCCAAAAGAACCGGAAAGAATTGATTATGTTATAGCAAACTGTGCGGAATGTGAGCCATATATTACAGCGGATTACAGAAGAATGCTGGAAAATCCTGAAGAACTGATTAGTGGGATGAGAGTTGTATTAAACATTTTCCCACAGGCAAAAGGAATTTTTGGTGTAGAGGATAACAAACCGGATTGTATTGAAAAATTAAGAAAATTGACGGAAAAAGAGCCGAGAATGGAAGTGAAGGCATTAAAAACAAAATATCCTCAGGGAGCAGAGCGACAGTTGATTTTTGCTACGACAGGAAGAGCAATTAATTCTTCTATGCTGCCGGCAGATGCGGGATGTGTTGTAGATAATGTGGAAACAATGATTGCCATTCACACAGCGGTAGTCGAAGGAAAGGCAGTAACGGAAAGAATTGTGACGTTAAGCGGTGATGCGGTAAATGAGCCGGGAAACTTCAAAGTATTATTTGGAACAAATCATCAGGAAGTGATTGAAGCGGGAGGCGGATTTAAAACCCCGCCTGAGAAAATCATTTCAGGTGGTCCTATGATGGGATTTGCCATGTTTACAACAGACACTCCGATTACAAAGACGTCTTCATCCATCCTTGCCTTTACGAAAGATGAGGTGAGGGCAAATGAACCTACAGCCTGCATTAATTGTGGACGGTGCGTGGAAGTTTGTCCGAGTCGTATTATTCCATCAAGACTTGCGGATTTGGCGGAAAGACATGATGAAGAAGCCTTTAAGAAAATGGAGGGACTTGAGTGTATAGAATGTGGCTCGTGCAGTTATGTCTGTCCTGCAAAAAGACAGTTGAAACAGTCTATTGGAACAATGAGAAAAATTGCGTTGGCAAATAGAAAAAAATAAAGGAAGAGGTGACGAAAAGTGAGTGAACAATTTAATGTATCGTCTTCACCACATATACGTTCAAAAACAACAACTGCAAATATTATGTTATGCGTAGTGCTGGCATTATTACCGGCTACGGCCTTCGGAATATATAACTTTGGAGTGCAGGCGTTGGGGGTTATACTGATTACGGTAGGCTCAGCAGTTCTAACGGAATATCTTTATCAGAAATTTATGCATAAAAAAGTAACGATTTGTGATTTTAGTTCGGCAGTGACCGGATTGTTATTGGCGTTAAATCTTCCGCCTACAGCGCCGTGGTGGATGTGTGTTCTTGGAAGTGTTTTTGCTATTTTAATTGTAAAACAACTTTTTGGCGGATTAGGTCAGAACTTTATGAATCCTGCATTGGCGGCGAGATGCTTTCTTTTGATTTCCTTTACGGGAAGAATGACAACGTTTGTTTATAACGATGCAGTGACAAGTCCAACCCCTTTGGCAGCGTTAAAAGCAGGAGAAGATGTAAAACTTATGGATATGTTTGTCGGAAATATTGCAGGAACAATCGGAGAAACATCCGTGATTGCTATTTTAATCGGAGCAATTTTCCTTCTTGTTATTGGAGTTATTCAAATTCGTATTCCGCTTACATATATCGTAACGTTTATTATATTCCTTCTCTTATTCAGCGGACACGGATTTGATGTGAATTACATTGCGGCACATCTTTGCGGAGGCGGACTAATGCTCGGAGCATGGTTTATGGCTACAGATTATGTGACTGCTCCAATTACAAAGAAGGGACAGATTTTATATGGTATCTGTCTGGGTATTCTTACAGGAACAATTCGTCTGTTCTCCGGTTCGGCGGAAGGTGTTTCATACGCAATTATTATTAGTAATCTTTTAGTTCCGTTGATTGAAAAGATAACAATTCCAAAACCTTTCGGAAAAGGAGGGGAAAAATAATGAATAAAATTGTGAAAAATGCACTGATTTTAACAGCGATTACCCTTGTTTCCGGTTTGCTGCTTGGCGGTGTGTATGAAATAACAAAAGAGCCGATACAGGCATCAAAAGAGAAAGCGAAACAGGAGGCATATAAATCGGTTATGCCTGATGCTGAAGAATTTGAAGCGGACAAAACATTTGATACAAAAGAGGCAGATAAAATTTTAGAAGAGAATAAAATTAAAGGTTGCTATCTCAGTGAAGTTGCAGTTGGAAAAGATAAATCCGGAAAAGAAATTGGTTATGTTATTACATCGGCTTCAAAAGAAGGATATGGTGGAGAAATTCAGATTTCAGTTGGGGTTTCCGTTGATGGAACGGTAACAGGTATAGAAATTTTATCTATCAGTGAAACAGCGGGGCTTGGAATGCAGGCAACTGAGCCGACATTCAAAAAACAGTTTGAGAATGTTAAGACAGATAAATTTGTAGTGAAAAAAGATGACCCAAAAGGAAATGTAGATGCATTAAGCGGTGCTACAATTACAACGAGAGCCGTTACAAATGCAGTAAATGCAGGACTTTTATATTTTCAGGGTGCGTTGGGAGGTAGTGTAAATGAATAAATGTGTGGAACGGTTATATAACGGTCTGATTAAAGAAAATCCTACCTTTGTATTGATGCTCGGAATGTGTCCGACATTGGCAGTTACAACTTCGGCCATAAACGGTGTGGGTATGGGACTTACAACAACAGTTGTATTGGTTATGTCCAATATGCTGATTTCTATGTTAAGAAAAATCATTCCGGATTCGGTAAGAATGCCGGCGTTTATTGTAGTTGTTGCATCTTTTGTAACAATTGTACAGTTTTTACTGGAAGGATTTGTTCCGGTTCTGTATGATGCTTTGGGACTATATATTCCTCTTATTGTAGTAAACTGTATTATTTTGGGGAGAGCGGAAAGTTATGCATCAAAAAATCCGGTACTTCCTTCTGTATTTGACGGAATTGGGATGGGACTTGGTTTTACGGTTGGTTTGACAAGTATCGGTATTGTTCGTGAACTGATCGGTGCAGGAGAGATTTTCGGATTTCGAGTAATGCCTGCATCTTATGAACCGGTAACTATTTTCATTTTAGCGCCGGGAGCGTTTCTTGTTCTTGCAGGTCTTGTCGCTTTACAGAATAAGATTAAGGCAAATGCAAAGAAAAAGGGAAAAGAAGTTGTCGAAACAAGTTGTGGTGAAGGTTGTGCATCTTGCGAAAATCACGGTTGCAAGGGAAGAATATTTCCTGTAGAGAACGATAAATAGGAGGGGACAAAATGAAAGAGTTATTGATTATTGCGGTAGGGTCTGCACTTGTAAATAACGTTATTTTAAGTCAGTTTTTAGGAATTTGTCCGTTTTTGGGTGTATCTAAAAAGGTGGAAACAGCGGCAGGTATGGGAGGAGCAGTTGTGTTTGTTATCACGATTTCATCTTTCTGTACAGGATTGATTTATAAATTCATTTTGTCGCCGTTACATTTTGAATATTTACAGACAATCGTATTTATTCTTGTAATTGCCGCATTAGTACAATTTGTTGAAATGTTTTTGAAGAAAATGATGCCTCCGTTATATAAAGCGTTGGGAGTATATCTTCCTCTGATTACAACAAACTGTGCAGTGCTTGGCGTGGCACTTACAAATGTACAGAAAGAATACGGAATTTTAGAAAGTGTAGTAAATGGATTTGCGACTGCTTTAGGATTTACAATCGCCATCGTAATTATGGCAGGTATTCGTGAAAAAACAGAGCATAATGATATATCACCGTCATTTCAGGGAACGCCAATAGTACTTGTAACGGCAAGTTTGATGGCGATAGCGTTCTTTGGATTTTCGGGATTGATTTAGGAGGCTGGAGAAATGAGTATAACGGGAATAGTAATTGCTGCCGTAATTGTAGGCGGAACAGGATTATTTATCGGGGCTTTTTTAGGACTGGCAGGAAAGAAATTTGCAGTGGAAACAGATGAGAGGGAAGAAGCGATTATAGGTGTTCTTCCCGGTAATAATTGTGGTGGCTGTGGATATGCCGGTTGTTCAGGTCTTGCGTCTGCGATTGTAAAAGGAGAGGCAGAGATTAGCGGTTGTCCGGTAGGAGGAGCGGCTGTGGCTGCGGAAATCGGTAAAATTATGGGAGTTGAGGCAAAAGAGCAGAAAAGAATGACTGCCTTTGTAAAATGTGCAGGGACTTGTGACAAAGCGAGCAAAGATTATGTCTATACGGGAATTGAAGATTGTACAATGATGAAATCTATGCAAAATGGAGGACCAAAGTCATGTAACTACGGTTGTCATGGTTTTGGAACTTGTGTAAAAGCATGTCCTTTTGATGCCATTCATATTGAAAATGGTGTGGCTGTAGTTGACAAAGAGGCTTGTAAGGCGTGTGGAAAATGTATCGCAGTCTGTCCTCAGAATTTGATTGAATTAGTGCCGTATGAGCAGAAACATTTAGTACAGTGTAATTCAAAAGATAAAGGAAAAGATGTAATGTCCGTATGTAAGGCGGGATGCATCGGCTGTAAGATGTGTCAGAAAGTGTGTGAGTATGATGCGATTACAGTAGAAGATAATATTGCACATATTGATCCGGAAAAATGTACAAATTGCGGAGCGTGTGCAGAGAAATGTCCGAAAAAAATTATTATGTAAGGAAGAAGAATGTGGAAACAGGCAGGTAAATTATTTTGGCAGGATGTAAAAAAGATGAGAACGGCACTTGTGTGTATTTGTCTTTATTTTGCATTTATGAAATTTGTTTTACATAGCGGATGTCCGTTCGTAGTGCTGACCGGATTTCCATGTGCAGCCTGCGGGCTGACAAGGGCGGGAGTTCATTTTCTTAAGGGGGAATGGATACAGGCGTGGAATGTACATCCGGCTATTTTTCCGATAGTGCTGTTGTTTATAGTTTTTGTGGTGCAGAGATATTTTCGACAGAAATCATTAAAAGGATTAAGAAAATATGCCATTATGCTCGTTTTAGGAATGGTAATTTTATATGTTTATCGGTTTGTCACACAATTTCCGAGCAATCCTCCTATGTCGTATTATAGCGATAATTTGGTGATGCGTATTGTGAAATGGCTAAGAATGTGATATTATAAATAACAAAATACGAACTAAAAGGAGTTGGAGTTATGGAAGAAAATTACAACAACAACGGACAGGAAAATGGACAGCCGTATCAGTATGATTATAACTATAATACGGAATATAACTACAATCAACAAAATGATAATGAAGTGATGTCAACAGGGGAATGGCTTCTGATTATTTTGGCAACAATTATCCCATGTGTAGGCCCTATTTTATATTTAGTTTGGGCGTTTGGTAAAAACGGAAATGTTAACCGCAGAAATTATTGTAGAGCATGGTTGATTTATTGGGTGATTCAGACAATTTTAACAATTATTTTAGTAGTGGTTTTATTTGCATTCATCGTTCCGGCATCTTCACAATATTATTATTACTAGAAAAAATAATGATACCTTCTTATTTCAAGATGGTATCATTTATTTTTTCTGAGCAATGTAATCGATAATCATTTGTGACAAACACAGCTTCTACATTATCTAATTGATTAATTAATTCCATTCCTTTTTCCAGCCCTAAAGTGAAGCAGGTTGTGCTGAGAGCATCACCATCAGCGGAAGAATCGGATAGAATTGTCACACTTAATAGATTATTTTCTTTTGGATAACCGGTGAAGGGATCCAAAAGATGATGATAGATTTTGCCGTCTTTTTTAAAATAACGTTCGTATACACCGGAAGAAACAATGGATTGATCATTTACCGGAATAGATGCAATTGTCGTATTCTGTTCGGCAAAGGGTTTCTGTATACCGATATGGAAAGGAGTGCCATTTGGCTTTTTGCCGATTGTCAAAACATTTCCACCAAGGTTAATCATGGCGTGTTCAATGTCATTTTTGATAAGAAATTCTTTCACGCGGTCGGCAATATAGCCTTTGGCAATTCCACCTAAATCTAAGGCGGTTTTAGGGTCAAGTAGTTGAACTGTGTTACCGTTAACGACTACATTTTTGTAGTTTACATGGCTTTTTGCCTCCTGAATAAGAGTTTCAGAAGGGATTATTCCGGCATTGTTTTTAAAATCCCAAAGATTACTTAGCGGTGCGATTGTGATGTCAAAAACTCCGTTAGATAATTTGCCGTAATCAAGTCCTTTTTGAATTAATTCGATTGTTTCATCAGAAACTTCTATAGGAGCACCGCCACTATGGTTAATCTTGGAAATTTCACTGTCAGAAATGGTGCGGCTGAATTTATTCTCATATTCGTCACATAATTGGAAACAGTCATCTAAAATGGAAGAATCATTTGTTCCCCAAATTTTAATGGAGATAAGAGTGTCAAAAAATATACCGCTTTTACTGATTGACTTTTCTGTAGAACTATTATTAGTGCAGCCACTTAAAAAAAGAAGACAAAATGTCAACACGATGCTTATATAACGATGTTTCATATATATCCTCATTTCTTTATTCTTTATAAAAAACAGTATATACTAATTCATATCCAAAATGCAATCGAACATATGATTGCATAGTTAGGATGAATATGATAAAATAAGCAGGGAGAAAATAGCAGATGAAAAAAAATGATTATAAATTAATGGTAATTGTTATTGCAGCAGCAGTTTTCTTATTTGTAGCAGCAAATTTAAAAGAGAAGGGCAGAGAGAACGTTATTGAAGTGAAAATAGACGGCGTTATACGGGGAAGATATGCTCTTTCAGAGAATAGAGAGATTAATCTGAATGGGACAAACCATCTTGTTATTAAAGAAGGAAAAGCGGATATTACGGATGCGAAATGTCCGGATAAAGTGTGTGTAAAACAAAAAGCCATTTCAAAGGTGGGAGAAAGCCTTGTATGTCTTCCTAATAAAGTTATTGTTACTGTAGTGGAAGGCGAAGAAAATGAGTTGGATGGGGTGGCGAATTAGGAGGATACCATGAGAAATAAAGTGGTCTGTTTCGGAATGTTTACGGCGTTGGCGTTGATTTTCAGTTATGTGGAGTCGCTCATTCCTTTTCATATCGGTATACCGGGAGTGAAACTTGGATTAGCAAACCTTGTTATTGTTATTGCCATGTATAAGGCGGACAAAAAGCAGGTCTACCTATTGTCTGTGACAAGGGTAGTTTTGGCGGGATTTATGTTTGGTAATCTTTTTAGCATTATTTATAGTCTTGCAGGCTCATTACTCAGTCTGACGGTTATGTATATCTTAAAGAAAAATGAGAAATTCAGCATTTTAGGAATCAGTATGGCAGGCGGAGTGTTTCATAATATTGGGCAGTTGCTTGTCGCTATGCTAGTGCTGGAAAGTTTGAATTTGGTTTATTATGCGGCAGTGTTATTGATTTCAGGGCTGATTACGGGAATTATTATCGGAATTATTTCAGGTGAGATAATAAAGCGGGTTGATAAAATCCATTTATAAAGAGAAAGCGAGGGCAATATGATTTCTTATATAAGAGGAGAATTAGTGTCAGTTGAAGAGGAAAAGGCGATTGTGGATGTAGGGGGTGTTGGATACGGTATTTTTATGCCGGCACAGTCTATGGGGAAATTGCCTCCGATACATAGCGAAGTAAAATTGCATACATATTTACATATAAAAGAAGATGCCATGCAATTGTATGGCTTTTTGACAAGAGATGATTTGAAAGTATTTAAACTTGTTATTGGTGTTAGCGGTATAGGACCGAAAGGGGCATTAAATATTTTATCTAATTTAAGTGCTGATGATTTGCGTTTTGCTGTATTGTCAAATGATGTTAAGGCAATTTCGGCCGCACAGGGAATTGGAAAGAAAACGGCAGAGAAGTTGATTATAGAATTAAAAGATAAATTGAGTATGGATGATGTTCTTGAACACATAGCAGCGGAAGAAGACGTCGTTTCCGGTGTGCAGAATAACAGTGTACAAGCGGAAGCAGTACAGGCGCTTGTGGCACTGGGATATGGAAATACAGAGGCGTTGAGGGCAGTACGACAGGCGGAAGTGATGCCGGACAGCAGCGTAGAAGATATATTGAAACAGGCATTAAGGCTGATGATGTAAAAGGCGGTAGAGTAAAATGAGTAAAAGGATTATTACAACTGAAAGTCTGGAAGAAGATTTAAAGATAGAAAATCATCTTCGACCTCAGTTACTGGAAGATTATATTGGACAGAAAAAAGCGAAAGAAATGCTCCGCATTTACATTCAGGCGGCAAAAGAAAGAAATGAGGCACTTGACCATGTTCTCTTTTATGGTCCGCCAGGTTTAGGAAAAACGACATTGGCGGGAATTATAGCAAATGAAATGGGAGTGAATTTGAAAATCACATCCGGTCCAGCCATTGAAAAGCCGGGAGAAATGGCGGCAATTTTGAATAATCTTCAAGAAGGAGATGTATTGTTTGTGGATGAAATTCATCGGTTGAACAGACAGGTGGAAGAAATTTTATATCCCGCCATGGAAGATTATGCTATTGACATTATGATTGGAAAAGGAGCGAATGCTCGCTCCATACGTTTGGATTTGCCACAATTTACTTTAGTAGGGGCAACGACAAGGGCAGGAATGCTCACAGCACCTCTTCGGGACAGATTTGGGGTTGTACAACGTTTAGAGTTTTATACGGAGAAGGAATTGCAGACAATTATTATCCGCTCCGCAGGAGTAATGGGAGTGGAAGTAGATGAAAAAGGCGCTATGGAAATGGCGAGAAGGTCAAGAGGGACACCGCGATTGGCTAACCGTCTGCTGAAACGAGTGAGAGATTTCGCTCAAATTAAATATGATGGAGTAATTACAGAAGAGGCTGCGAACTATGCATTGGATTTGTTAGAAGTGGATAAATACGGTTTAGACCATATTGATAGAAATATTCTTCTTACAATGATTCAGAAATTTAATGGTGGTCCGGTGGGATTGGATACGTTGGCGGCGTCTATTGGGGAAGATTCAGGAACGATTGAGGATGTGTATGAGCCTTATCTTATAAAAAACGGCTTTCTTCACCGTACACCTCGCGGAAGAGTAGTGACATCCCTTGCCTATCATCATTTGGGAATTTCAGAGGAAAATAGTTAAAATGGTTGGATTTTCAATCTGAATGGTTTATAATAGATAGAACATGAATTAGAAAGTAATAAGGAGGTGTCCTATGGCATCGTCAAAAAATTATACAGAAGTTTTAATTGGAGGAAAGGTTTTTACTTTAAGTGGCTTTGAAAGTGAAGACTATTTACAGAAAGTGTCTACATATCTAAATCGCAAGATGGAAGAATGTAGCAGTGTGGAAGGCTATAAGAAGCAGAGTGCAGATACAAGAAGCATTCTTCTTGCTCTTAACATTGCAGATGACTATTTTAAGGCGAAGAGTATGGCGACAACATCGGAGGCAGATATTGAGTTGAAAGATAAAGAAATGTACGACTTAAAACACGAATTGATTTCCGTACAGTTGAATTGCGAAAATGCCGAGAAAGAAATAGACAGGTTGAAAGAAGAAAATACAGAATTACAAAAAAAGATTGTAAAACTGGAAACAGAGTTGGAAAATCGTGAAAAATAAAAGGCTGTCAATGGACAGTCTTTTTTAAAGGAAGCAGGTATGAAAAGAGAAATAGAAATTTTAGCGCCGGCGGGATCATATGAAAGTTTGAAAGCGGCGATTGCAGCAGGTGCAGATGCAGTGTATGTGGGCGGAAATCGTTTTGGAGCGAGAGCATATGCCAATAATTTTTCAGAAGAAGAATTGTTGGAAGCAATAGACTATGTTCATTTGCACGGAAAGAAAATTTATCTGACAGTGAATACACTGTTAAAAGAGAAAGAATTAAAAAAAGAGTTATATGAATATCTTTTACCTTACTATAGGCAGGGATTGGATGCGGTTATTGTGCAGGATGTGGGAGTTCTTCGTTTTGTGCGGAAATATTTTCCTACTCTGCCGATTCATGCAAGTACCCAGATGACGATTACCGGAGTAGACGGGGCGAAATTTATGGAAGAACAGGGCGTGGAAAGAGTCGTTACCGCAAGGGAATTAAGTTTGAAGGAAATAAAGGAAATTTCTAAACAAACTTCTGTGGAGATTGAAAGTTTTGTTCATGGAGCGTTATGTTACTGCTATTCCGGACAGTGTCTGTACAGTAGCCTTTTAGGAGGACGCAGTGGGAATCGTGGACAGTGCGCCCAGCCGTGCAGACTTCCATACAGAGTGGACGGAAAGACTTCTTATGTGATGAGCCTAAAAGATTTATGTACGGTAGAATTTATTCCGGATTTGGCAGAGGCAGGTATTTACTCCTTTAAGATTGAGGGAAGAATGAAGAAGCCGGAGTATGTGGCGGCTGTGACGTCGATTTATCGGAAATATGTCGATTTATATTTAGAAAAGGGACGAAAAGGCTATTCCGTATCGCAAAAAGATAAAGAAATTTTAATGGATTTATATAATCGCGGTGGATTCCATACAGGATATTATCAAGCGAGAAACGGTAAAGAAATGTTATCTTTACATCGTCCAAATCACGCTGGTATAAAAGCTGTGAAAGTAGTCGGACAGCGTGGTAAAGAAATAGATATGCAGGCACTGACGGAGTTGCACAGAGGAGATATTTTGGAATTGCCTGATAAAGAAAACTATACATTGGGGCAGAGTGTGAGTGAAGGACAGAAATTTACCGTTGGATTGCGAAAAGGGCAACGTATCGGAAAAGGAGAAATATTAAACCGTACCCGAAATGAGCAACTGCTTCAAGAAATGAGAAAAGAATTTGTTGAGAGAAAAGTACAGGAAAAAATTAATGGGAAATTAATACTTTCTACAGAAAAAGATGCTACACTAACATTATGGTTTGATGATATGGAAGTTACTGTTTGCGGAGAAAAGGCAGAACAGGCTCTTAATCAGCCAATGAGTGAAGAGAGAATTGAAAAACAGATGAGAAAGACGGGGAATACTCCGTTTGTGTTTGATTCATTTACGATTTCTTTAGAAGATACTCTTTTTATGCCTATGCAGAAATTGAATGAGTTAAGAAGAAATGGTCTTGAACTGTTAGAAAAGGAAATTTGTGAAGTTTACAGACGATCTGATGAGAAGACCTTAGAGGAACAGGAAAAGGAAGAAAAACAAAAACAAAGACAAAGACAAAATATACAAGCGTTGTTTGCTTATGTTGAGAAAGAGGAGCAGTTTCTTAAAGTAATTGGCAATGAGTTTGTTAAGAGGATTTACCTTGACTGTACAATGGTGGAACGTGCTTGGGAAAATAAACGACTGGCAGAGATTACTTCTGTAGCCAGAGGGTGTGGGAAAGAAATATATTTTGCCATGCCGTATATTTTCAGAAAAGATACAGAAAAGAAATATATAGAAACTTTTGATGCATCTATTTTTGATGGGGTCCTAATTAGAAACTATGAGAGTTTTTATTATATGCGCGAACGGTTTCCGCAGGTCAATGTTATTTTGGATGCAAATATGTATCAGTTTAATCAGGAGGCAAAAAGGTTCTGGGAAGAACAGGGGATTGAAGAGTTTACCGCACCGTTGGAATTGAATTGCAGGGAGTTGCAGGAACTCGGTTGTGAAAAGAGTGAGTTGATTGTATATGGATATTTGCAGATGATGGTTTCGGCACAGTGTATTCATAAAACAACCGGAAAATGCAATCGACAGAGCGGATATACAAAGATGATTGACAGATATAATAAACAGTTTACGGCGAAAAACTGCTGCGATTACTGTTATAATATTATTTATAATGCAGAGCCGCTGTGTCTGCTTGAACAGAAGGAAGATATTTTGCGGTTAAATCCAAGAGAACTCCGACTTCATTTTACAATGGAAAGTGGAAGGGAAACTGAAGAAATCCTAAATAAATTTGCGGATGTTTTTGTTAAAAATAAAGAAATAGGAGCGTTTGAAAAGGAATTTACAAGAGGGCATTTTAAACGCGGAGTAAAGTAGGTGAAAATTTGGTAAATATTATAGTTGAATTATCGAAATATCTGATGATTATCTGTATAGCGATTTATACATATCTTTGTTTTTCGGTATTTGGATATGAAGATGAATATAAGAAAAGAAAATTGCTGAGAAGACAGAACAGATTGATGTTTTCCATACATTTTATGGCGTATCTCGTGCTGTTTTTGAAAATGGATGACGTTAAAGTGGGTGCTTTTTATCTTGTGCAGGTTGTTTTGCTTGGCGGGATTATTTTGCTTTATACGAAAATTTATCCGAAGATTTCAAGGCTTGTTGTAAATAATATGTGTATGCTTTTGACAATCGGATTTATTATTTTGACAAGATTGTCTTTTCAGAGGGCGATAAAGCAATGCGTCATTGTGACGGGGTCGATTTTAATTAGTTTAGTGATACCGGTAGTTATAAGAAAAATGAAGAAACTGGCGGATTGGACATATCTGTATGCGGGGATAGGAATATGTGCGCTTTTTCTTGTACTTGTTTTAGCGAGTACATCGGGGGGAGCAAAACTTGGTTTTACTATTGCGGGGATAGGTATTCAGCCGTCAGAGTTTGTTAAAATTTCGTTTGTATTTTTTGTTGCCAGCAGGCTGCAAAAATCAACAGAGTTTAAAGATGTAGTGGTAACAACGATTATAGCTGCAACTCATGTGATTATTCTTGTTTTGAGTACGGATTTAGGGGCAGCGTTAATTTTATTTGTTGTATATTTAATTATGCTTTACGTTGCGACAAGACAGCCGTTGTATTTATTTGCGGGTGTGTCCGGTGGTGGAATTGCCGCTGTGGCAGGATATTTTTTGTTTGGTCATGTGCGTACCCGCGTTGCAGTTTGGAAAGGACCTATCAGTCCTGAAACGGCAGGAGGACATCAGATTGCACAGTCTTTGTTTGCAATTGGTACGGGAAGTTGGTTTGGCATGGGACTTATGCAGGGAGCAGCAGATAAAATACCGGTTGCAACGGAAGATTTTGTTTTTGCGGCGATTGCAGAAGAATTGGGTTTAATTTTCGCCCTTTGTCTGATGCTGATTTGTGTAAGTTGTTATGTAATGTTTCTTAATATAGCAATGCAACTGAGAAATACATTCTATAAGCTGGTTGCACTTGGACTTGGAACGTGTTATATTTTCCAAATATTTCTTACAATCGGAGGAGTAACGAAATTCATTCCTCTAACGGGTGTTACGCTTCCTTTGGTAAGTTATGGAGGAAGCTCCGTACTGAGTACGATTATGATGTTTGCAATTATTCAGGGATTATATGTATTAAGGGAAGACGAGGAAGAAATCATTGAGAGAAAAAAAGAAAGACAGAAAACAAAGAAACAGCCGTCTGATAGACGACGATCTGGACGCACGTCTGGAGCGGCTTCCGAACAGTCAAGACGAAGACCGCGTACAAAAAAGACAGCCCGCTAAAAAGCAGGCACAGAAGAAACCGACAGAAAAGAAGAAAAAGAAAAAGCGTAAAAAAGTTACAAATAAGGAATTTGCGAGAATTTCATATTTGTTTGTCAGTCTGTTTCTTGTTTTAATGGGGTATATTGTATATTTTAATGCGTTTAAGGCGAAAAATATTATTAATAGCCCTTATAATACAAGACAGGATCTTTTTGCGGACAGAGTAATACGTGGAAAGATTTTAGATAAAAACGGGGAAGTGCTTGCAAGAACAGTAGTGGATGAAGAAGGAAAAGAGATAAGGGAGTATCCTTACGGGGATTTATATGCTCATGTTGTCGGGTATGCTTCAAAAGGTAAGGCGGGATTGGAGTCAAAAGAGAATTTTAATCTTCTCACATCCAATGCGTTCATTTTGGAGAAAATTATGAAAGAATTTAAAGGGGAGAAAAACATAGGAGATAATGTGGTGACAACCCTTGATACGAATTTGCAACAGGCGGCATATGATGCCTTGGGAGATAATAAAGGAGCGGTTGTCGTTATGGAGGCGGATACGGGAAAAATTCTATCACTCGTTTCAAAGCCTACGTTTGATCCGAATTATGTGGCAGAAAACTGGACAGAGTTAAATCAGGATAAGGACAGCGCTATGTTAAACCGTGCGATGCAGGGAAAATATGCACCGGGGTCGACATTCAAGATTGTGACTGCTCTGGAATATATAAGAGAGAATAGTGATTACGCATCTTATCAGTACAAATGTACAAGTAAAATTGAACATAACGGAACGGTTATTCATTGTAACAACAAGAAAGTACACGGAATGGAAGACTTGAGAAGTTCGTTTGCAAATTCATGCAACAGTTCTTTTTCTAACATTGGTTTACAGTTAGAGATTTCCAAATATAAAAAGACTGCGGAACAGTTGCTGTTTAATAAAGATTTACCGTCACCGCTTATGTACAGTGCAAGTAAATTTGTGTTATCTCCAAAAAACCCTTCTTCTGAAGTGATGATGACTGCTATGGGACAGGGGAAAACACAGGTAAGCCCATATCATATGGCGTTAATTACTTCATCCATTGCCAATGGAGGAAAGTTAATGAAACCATATTTGGTTGATAAAGTAGTGAATTATTCTGGAACAACGGTAACGAAAAATATGCCGGAAGAGTACGCTACATTAATGACAAGAGAGGAAGCAGCTCAACTGACAGAATATATGGAAGCGGTAGTAGAAGAGGGAACTGCAAAGACACTTAACGGACAGGGATATTCTGTTGCCGGTAAAACGGGAACTGCGGAATATAGCGTCGATAAAGAAAAGGTACATTCATGGTTTGTAGGATTTACAAATGTGGAAAATCCGGAATTGGTTATTAGTGTTGTGGTTGAAGGTTCGGATTCTACAGGAACAAAAGCGGTAAATGTTGCAAAAAAAGTTTTTAACAGTTATTATTAGTTAAAAGTCGTAAAGAAGGAATTGGATGAAATTTTATGGAGAGTTATATGTCGGAGAGAGTCTGAAAGCAAGACAGGTAAATGTTATAGAAAAATTAAAGGCAGGTAAAGTGCAATTTAGTTGTTATCTGATTGTACTTTCTAACAATCCGACAAATCAGTTAGAATGTTATGATTCTGTTTTGCTTTTGCAAAAGAAATGGATGGAAGAGCCGATGCTTGTCGTCGGCGTGGCATCCTGTTATGCGGAAGCATTGGAACTAATAAAACGGATTACAGAAGATACTTATCTTCACTACGGTGATGCGGATTTGCGGAGATATATTTTAGAAACGCAGCAGGAATTTCAGGAAAGTAAAGTATAGGTGTTTAAATGCTACATATTTTATGTATACTACTAAAAATAATAGGAATATTGATTTTAGTTATCCTCGGGCTTTTTGTTCTTCTGACGGGGATTGTGTTGTTTGTGCCTATTCGTTATCAGATAGACGCGAAAGGGAAAGGTACGTTGCAGTCTTTAGAAGTAAGGATAAAATTTTCATGGTTTTTACATTTACTGTCGGGGTATGTATTTTATGCGGACAAAAAACCGGAATGGCAGGTAAGAACTGCATGGAAAAAGTGGAATGTGGTAAAGCTGGAGAAAATGACAGAAACGGAAATAAAACCACAAAATGTAAAAAAAACGGAAGAACCGACAGAGAAGAAAGAAGAAAAGCAGTTTGAAAAAGTTGTGAAACAGATAGAAACAAACCAGCCGAAAAAACAGGTTAAGAACAAAAAAAAATCATTTGCAGAAAAATGCAATAAAATTTTTCAAAAGATAAAACGCACAATATGTAATCTTTGTGATAAGATAAAACTGCTCGGAGATAAAAAAGATAGAGTGTTAGAATTTTTACAGGATGAATTGCATCAGAGTGCATGGAAAAATGCGAAACGTGAAGCAGTAAGACTTTTGAAATATTTAAGACCGAAAAAGATAAAGGGTAGAGTACATTTTGGTTTTTCAGACCCTTATCTGACAGGAAAGACATTGGCGATACTTAGTATGTGGTATCCTTTTTATGCAAATACAGTTTCTCTGGAACCGGATTTTGAAGAGGCGGTTTTGGAAGGTGAATTAAGTATAAAAGGATGTGTGAGAGGATTTTATTTCTTATTTCCTGTTTTTAATATTATACGCAGCAGAGAAATCAGACAGACGTATAAACATATACGGGAATTTCAACTATAAACAAAATGAATGGAGGAATTAAAATGGCAGAAAACAATTTCAGAAATACGGTAGAATCTCTTTTTAAGGGAATGGACAGTGTGATTTCGTCAAAAACAGTAGTAGGTGAAGCAATTCATATCGGTGAAACGATTATTTTGCCTTTAGTTGATGTATCTTTTGCGGTGGGAGCAGGTGCTTTTGAGCAGGAGAAAAAGAATAAGGGAGCAGGTGGACTTGGAGGAAAAATGACACCGAGTGCGGTTCTTGTAATTCAGGATGGAAAAACAAGATTGGTAAATATAAGAAATCAAGATACAATTACAAAAATTTTGGATATGGTTCCTGATGTGGTAGAACGTTTCAGCAGTCAAAGCAAAGAAAAGAAGATGACGGAAGAAGATGTGGCTGAAATACTGGAAGAGGGAAGTAAGTCATAAAAAAGAATTTCTTTCATATAATGAATAAAAGTGTAATTGGAAGTGGAAGATGAAGAGGGTAATCGGATTTGCGCTGTTTTGGATAGCAGTGGGTATGTTGTTGTCCATGTTTCTTTCCAGTACATTTTTAGAGGTAGCAATTATTATTATTTGCTTCCTGTCAGGATATATAATGTTTTGCTGTGACGGAAAATAGAAGTTAGTGGCAACAAAAAAACGAGGTGATATAAAATCATCTCGTTTTATCATTGCGTAAATTAAGCACGTTCAACTCTTCCTGATTTTAAGCAAGAAGTACATACGTACATTTTTTTAGAACCACCTTCAGTTTTAACTCTTACTGATTTTACATTAGATTTCCACATTTTTGGTGTTTTTCTATGAGAGTGACTTACGTTGTTTCCAAAATGAGCACCCTTTTCACAAATAGCACATTTAGCCATGATTGCACCTCCTAACGATATTAATAGCCATAATAGACTCACAACACTAAGTATTTTAGCAGAAAAGTATAAAATATGCAAGAGTTTATTTTCCTCTTATTTAACTTTTCGGAAAATGTTGTAAAAAACGTTGAAACAGAGTATAATACAAATGTTAAATACGATTAAATCCAGAATGAATTGGAGGTATAGATATGAAAGGTAGTATGAGTACAGACTTTGGAATTATTACAATTGACCCTGAAGTAATTGCTAAATATGCAGGATCTGTTGCTGTGGAATGTTTTGGAATCGTGGGAATGGCAGCAGTGAATATGAAGGACGGTCTTGTAAGACTGCTAAAGAAAGAAAGCCTGACACACGGAATTCAGGTATATATTTCAGAAGATAACAGAATTACGCTGGATTTCCATGTAATTGTTTCTTATGGTGTTAGTATTTCGGCTGTCACAGAGAATTTAATCAGCAATGTGAAATATAAAGTAGAAGAATTTACAGGTATGTCAGTAGATAAAATTAACATCTACATCGAGGGCGTAAGAGTAATCGATTAGTTTAAGGAGGATTTTGTTGTGGCAACAAAAACAATAAATGCAGAAGTGCTTGCCAAGATGTTTTTGGCAGGTGCGGGTAACATAGAGGCGAAAAAAGAATTTATCAATGAATTGAACGTATTTCCGGTTCCGGATGGTGACACAGGTACAAATATGTCTTTAACCATTATGGCAGCAGCGAAAGAAGTGACAGCGATTGAACAGTTTGATATGGTATCACTGGCAAAAGCGATTTCTTCAGGTTCTCTTCGCGGGGCGAGAGGAAACTCAGGTGTTATTCTTTCACAGTTGTTCAGAGGATTTACAAAAGGAATTAAAGAACATAAAGAAGTTGATACGGTTATTTTAGCGAAAGCCTGCATGAAAGCGAAGGAAACAGCGTATAAAGCCGTTATGAAACCGAAAGAGGGAACGATATTAACTGTGGCAAGAGGAATTGCTGAGAAAGCAGTTGAATTGGCAGAAACTACTGATGATTTAGAAATTTTTATTCCACAGGTAATCGACCATGCGGAATATGTTCTTTCACAGACACCGGATATGTTACCGGTCTTAAAAGAAGCAGGCGTTGTGGATTCCGGCGGACAGGGATTACTTGAAGTGTTAAAAGGTGCTTATGATGCGTTCTTGGGCAAAGAGATTGATTATAGTAAGATTGCTCCAAGTACAAGTAAAAGCACTTTGAAGGTAAACAGTGATGTGCCGGCTGATATTAGATTTGGGTATTGTACTGAATTTATTATTATGACGGAAAAAGAATTTACGGAAAAAGACGAGAGAGAATTTAAGGCATATTTGGAATCCATCGGGGATTCTATCGTATGCGTGGCTGACGATGAGATTGTTAAAATTCATGTGCATACAAATGATCCGGGACTTGCTATTCAGAAAGCATTGACCTTCGGACAGTTATCGAGAATGAAAATCGACAATATGCGTGAGGAACATCAGGAAAAATTGATTCGTGATGCAGAGAAACTTGCACAGGAAGAAGCAAATAAGAAGAAAGAAGAACCTAGAAAAGAGATGGGATTTATTGCTGTTTCTATCGGGGAAGGATTAAATGAAATCTTTAGAGAATTAGGTGCAGATTATATCATTGAAGGCGGGCAGACAATGAATCCGAGTACGGAAGATATGCTTGCTGCAATTGATGCTGTAAATGCGGAACATATTTTTATTTTGCCAAATAATAAAAATATCATTATGGCAGCAAATCAGGCACAGTCTTTGACAAAGGATAAAGATATTATTGTTATTCCGACAAAGACAGTTCCACAGGGAATTACGGCAATCATTAATTATATGCCGGAGATGGATGTTAAGACAAATGAAGAAACAATGCTTGAAGAAATCAAGAATGTAAAAACAGGTCAGGTGACTTATGCAGTCAGAGATACACATATTGATGATAAAGAAATCCGTGAGGGTGACATTATGGGTATCGGTGATGCAGGTATTCTTTCTGTTGGAACATCTATCGAAGAAACAACAAAAGATATGCTTGCACAGTTAGTAGATGAGGACTCAGAACTTATCAGTTTGTATTTTGGCCAGGAAGTTTCAGAAGAGGAAGCAGATAGACTTTCGGCAGAAATTGAAGAGTTATATCCGGACGCTGATGTGGATACGCATTTCGGTGGACAACCGATTTATTACTATGTGCTTGCAGTAGAATAAAAAAGATGTAATATTAAGGAAAAGCGATTCTTCGGAGTCGCTTTTTCTGTATCAGAAGAGTGAGAAAATAGTATGAATGAATTATCGAACATTTCAGAATTAAAAGGTGTAGGAGAAAAAACAGAAAAATTGTTTTATAAGTTGGGTATTTTTACCGTCGGAGATTTGATCCGGTATTTTCCGAGGACCTATGACGTATATGAGAAACCGTTGGAAATAGTAGAAGTGGAAGAAGGAAAGACGGTCACGGTTACGGGTACAATCTGGGGAGCAGTTCAGATTACAGGAACACGCACAATGCAGATAACTACGTTGACTCTGCGTGATATTACGGGACAGTTAAAAGTGACATGGTTTCGTATGCCTTTTTTGAAGACAACTCTTCGATCGGGAAGTGTCATCACTCTGCGGGGAAAAGTAACACGGCGTAAGGGAATGCTCACAATGGAACAACCGGAAATTTTTTATCCGAGTAGCAAATACCAGGAAAAAGAAAATACACTTCAGCCTGTATATCCTTTAACAGCAGGGATAACAAATAATACAATTGCAAAGATGATGCAGCAGTCCTTAGAAAAATTGGATTTAAAACAGGAAATTATTCCGGAAAATATAAGGCTTCAATATCATTTGGCAGAATATAATTATGCGGTGAGGGGTATACATTTTCCACGAAAGAAAGAAGAATATTATTATGCAAGAGAAAGACTTGTTTTTGAAGAATTTTTGTTGTTTATTTTATCTTTAAGACAGTTAAAAGAAAAAAAGGAAAGAACAGAAAATGCATTTACATTTGCATTTCCAAAGGAAATAGAAAAGTTTTTAAATAGACTTCCGTATGAATTGACGAATGCACAGAAAAAAGTATGGGAAGAAATTAAAAAAGATCTCACCGGAGAGAAAGTGATGGCAAGACTCATTCAGGGAGATGTGGGTTCAGGGAAAACTATTATCGCTTTACTCGGACTAATTCTTGTTGGATTAAATGGGTATCAGGGGGCGTTAATGGCTCCTACAGAAGTGCTGGCAAAACAACATTATCAGTCTGTCTGTGAGATGTTTGATAAATATGATATTCCATTGCAGACAGAGTTACTTACAGGTTCTATGACGGCGAAAGAAAAAAGACTGGTGTATGAAAAAATTGAACAGGGAGAAGCGGATATTATTATAGGAACACATGCCTTAATTCAAGAAAAGGTGAAATATAAAAACCTTGCACTTGTAATTACCGACGAACAGCATCGGTTTGGTGTGAAGCAAAGAGAAAAACTGGCGGAAAAGGGGAACACTCCTCATATTCTTGTTATGAGTGCTACTCCAATCCCAAGAACATTAGCAATTATTTTGTATGGTGACTTGGACATTTCCGTTATTGATGAACTTCCGGCGAATCGTTTGCCGATAAAAAATTGTGTTGTAGATACATCTTATCGGAAAACTGCTTATGATTTTATGAAAAAACAAATCGGTCAAGGAAGGCAATGTTATGTTATTTGCCCTATGGTTGAAGAGAGTGAGATGTTGGAGGCAGAAAATGTAACAGATTATGCAAAAACTCTTCAGGAAGAATTGGGAAATCAAATTCATGTAGAATACTTACACGGTAAAATGAAGCAGGCACAAAAAGATGAGATTATGGAAAGTTTTGCAAAAAATGAAGTGCAGGTACTGGTGTCTACAACTGTGATTGAAGTTGGTATCAATGTACCAAATTCTACTGTGATGATGATTGAAAATGCAGAACGGTTTGGACTAGCCCAATTACATCAGTTGCGTGGGCGTGTGGGAAGAGGGGAACATCAATCTTATTGTATTTTTATGACCGGAACGAAATCGAAGGAAACGAAAAAACGCTTGGAGATTTTAAATAAATCCAATGATGGATTTTATATAGCCGGAGAAGATTTGAAATTGCGGGGACCTGGGGATTTATTTGGAATACGACAGAGCGGAATGTTAGATTTTAAACTTGCAGATGTATTTCAAGATGCAAAGACACTACAAAATGCAAATGAGGCGGCAAATAGACTTCTTGAAGAAGACGCTAATTTAGAGAGAGAAGAGAATAAAAATTTAAGAAAATATATACAGAAATATATGCGTGATATATTGCTGGAAACAACTCTTTAAAGTGAGATGGGAATTTGAAAAATAATTTATCGTAAAACAATAAAAAAATATTGATTTTTAATAATTTAAATGATATTATCTTGTTATATTAAAAGTAAGTCTTTAAGGAGGAGTAGAATGAAACGAGATGTAATATCTAAATTATTGAAGGGAATGATATTAGGGATGGGAATTTGCGGGACTGCTATTTATCTGTTGATTTTTCCAACAGTAAGTAAGGAACTTATAAGTAGGTATCCGGAGTTTTCAAATTACTATTTGCCATGGACTATTTTTATTTGGCTTACCGCAATTCCTTGTTATATTGTTTTAGGGTTGATGTGGAAATTTTCAACTTCTGTCCGTCAAGGAAATATATTTACTTTTATTAATGGAAAAAGAATGAAAAAAATGTTTTTTTGGACAGTTTTAGATACAACATTTTTTTTGCTGGGAAATATTGTACTGTTTTTATTAAATAAGAGTCATCCGAGTATTTTCATATTATCATTGGGGGTTATATTTATTGGGTATTCCGTTGCTGTTGTAAGTATTGCTTTTGGAGAATTTCTTAATGGTGCGGCTACATTACAGGAAGAAAATGCTTTGACGATTTAGGAGGTAGTTTAGGTAGTTTATGGAAGGCAAAATTATTTTTAATATTGATGTTATGCTTGCAAAAAGGAAAATGAGTGTGACACAGTTATCTGAAAAAGTGGGAATTACAATGGCAAATATTTCTATATTGAAAAATGGAAAGGCAAAGGCAATAAAAATATCTACGTTGACCAAATTATGTGAAGCATTAAAATGTCAACCGGGAGATATTTTGGAGTATCAGGAGAGTGAGTTAGAATGAAAAAATGTTTCGCAATAGTTGGGATTATTTTAGTTCTTACACTTCAGATAAGTGCCTGTGGTTCGGTTGATTTTTCAGAAGAAATTTCTGAGAAAATAGGCTTAGACGTATCTGCCGGCAAAGAAATTACTGTCCTTGATACACATGGTGGTTTTCATGGAGATGGGACAACATATGTTGTCTTGGATTTTTCTGGTGACAAACTGGAAAAACAGATAAAAGATGATGAGAGATGGAAGAAACTGCCTCTTGATAAAGAAGCGGAAACTTTAGCATACGGAACTAGGAAAGAAACTGATGACCCAATAGAAATTTCAGGTCCGTATATGACAGATGATAAAGGAAATGTACTTATGCCAAAAGTAGAAAATGGATATTATTTTTTACGCAATAAAGAAAGCGACAAAATAGGCACCACTTGTGAAGGAATTAGAAATGCGTGTCCCCTTAACGTGATACTGGCAATTTATGATACAGATAGACAAATGTTGTATTTCTGCGAAGAAGATACATAAAAAATGAAGAAAAATCGCTGAAGTTTTATAACTTTAGCGATTTTTTGTATGATTTGTCGGTTCTTTCACCCCTCTTATTATCATTATCAAAGATACGGCAGTATCCCATTGTTTAATTCCTTTGTTGTAGAGTTCCATTCGTTTGTCAAATTTAGACTGAGTCAATTCTTTCATTTTAATGAGGTCAGATGAAGTTATCATTTCAGACGTAATATGGGACAATGAATGGATAGAGTCAATACTTGTTTGACGCCATGAATTTATTATTTCATGGGCGGTTTCTCTAGAAACATTTGGATTGTCAGGGGTTAAATTAATTGTTAAATAATCTGTGGAAATATGATGAAATCCGTATTTTTCCATTTCATGAGGCAAATCTTTTTCGCTTATCGTATATTGCCCGATTTCGTATTTTTCATGTATATTTTGAAAAAAATGTTCCGTTCTTTGCCAAATTTCTTTTTCAAAAGTATTTTCTTGAGTAATACAGTCAGCCATTAACTGAATACCACGCCTTGCAGATAGTACAAGACAGACTCCGTTTGGTTTTAAGACTCTAAATTGTTCGTTAAAGAATTTTTCGGGAGGAATGTGTTCTTGAACAGTGTTAGAAATAACAACATCAAAAGTATTATCTTTAAAAGGTAAAGCGGTTGCATCAGCTTCAATAAATTTTAGGTGGGGCATTTTTTGTTTGGCAAATTCAATGAAAGAAGTATCCCTGTCTATTCCAATAATATTGGTATTAGGATACCAGCGAGAAAGAGAATTGGTTAATGCTCCCGGACCGCAGCCAATTTCTAAAATATCTTTTTTGTTACCGATATTGAAGAAATTCATGTAGTTTTCTTTGTAGGTATCGGAAAATCTTAATGTGCGGGAAAGGTATAGAGTATTTATGCTTTGTATATAATCAGACCATATCGTATTCATATTTTCATATCTCCTAAATAGATAACAAATTTTGTCAAAAAAAGAAAGAATTGCTAGTGTAATTTAAAAAATATTCCACATACTATTCTTGTAACAAAACAACAGGATGTTACAAAAAATCATTTCATTATTTAAAGGAGGAAATTATCATGGCAAGTCGTTCATCAAACAGGACTGCTGTTCCTGAAGCAAAAACAGCATTGGATAAATTCAAATATGAGGTAGCGAGTGAACTTGGAGTACCATTAACAGATGGTTATAACGGTGACCTCACATCAAGACAGAACGGTTCTGTAGGCGGATATATGGTAAAAAAAATGATTGAAGAACAAGAAAAACAGATGGCTGGTAAATAAAAAGCCAAGTATTTCTTAATAAAAAATCTGTTGGTAGTTAGAATTGCCAGCAGATTTTTTATGTGCATTCATCACAATAGAAAAAATTCTCCTTTATAAAAAGTATTTTGTATTTAATTAGATTATATCATGTAAATTATTAAAAAACAATATTTTATCCGATTGAAAGGTTTTATAACGCATGTTAATTTTCGTTGCTTGTATATTTTGAGATTACAACGTATAGTAAAGACAGTATCGATACAAAATCTCAGATAAAGAAGGTATGAACATGATAAGTGAAAATATAAAAAAATATCGTAAAGCAAAAGGCATGAGTCAGGAAGAAATGGCAGTCAAACTTCATGTGGTACGTCAAACGGTATCGAAGTGGGAGCAAGCATTATCCGTTCCGGATGCAGAGGTTCTGATGCGTATGGCCACTCTGTTGGAAGTGCCTGTCAGCACCCTTTTGGGTGTTGAAATTGAAAATGAAAATATGAACCGATTAACAGATGAACTTGCACAACTGAATAAACAATTAGCGGAAATACAGTGTGAGCAAGCAGTTCAGAAAAGAGCAAGTGAAAAAAGAGGGATAATTATCTTTCTTTCCTTTTTGGCAATGTTAGTTAGTTTGAGTGTAAAACAACCTATCGTATCTATAGTGCTGTCTGGAACTTGTATCATAGCAGCAGTTATTCTTTTATATAGAAATTTAACATTGTTGACAAGTGAAACAACAAAGGATATGCGGATAAAGACATTGCGGGTAACAACGATTTTCAATATAGTTGTATTAGGAGTTGCAATTACCGTTTCCATATTGACTGCATCAGGCATGGTTTCATTTTCAGAATATCAAGAAAGAGTATTTGCTATGTTATTGATTGCCTGCGTCATAATAGTTGTTGGAAGTGTTTCTCCTAAACTGCCATTTACAAGGCATACCGGTTTAAGACTTCCTTGGACGGTGAGAGATGAGGATACATGGAATGTAGCACATAGAATTATAGGAATTATTTCGTTGCCTATTGCCTGTCTGTATGTGGGGTGTTCGTTGACGATAGAAAATTTTGAAATAGTAACATTCATTACTGTATTATCATGGATTGGTATTCCTACAGTTGTTTCCTATTGCTTTTATATGAAAAAAATGTATGGAAAATATTAAAAAGGGAAGAAAAAGTCATCTGTTTTTCAATTTGGAAACAGGGGATAAATTTTGCTTGCATATCATAAAAAAATAGGATATAATCGTGGCGACAAAAAATAAATGAATTCATTAAGGAAAAGGAGATAAGTGATGAAAAGAGAGCAATATGATGGTTTAGAATTAAACGTAGTAAAATTTAATACGGAAGAAACTATTATGATGAGTGGAAATGGGGATAATGATGCTGAGAATCCATGGGAAGGTGTTCCAGACTAGAGCATATTAGATGGTGAGAGTATGAAGAAACGAAAAAGAATTGCCATTAGTATTCTTACAGGTTGTGTAGTATTATGCATTTGGTGTTTTCCGTTTTTAAAGAAAGAGATTAAGGTAAATAAAGACAAATCGGAAACTTCGATAGTTAGCCCAAAGCAAAATGATTTTTTGAAAACGAATGTTTCCGAAGATGAAAGACTTCCAAATGCAGAGAGCATAGATAAAAACAATAGTAGAAAAGAAACTCAACATTCACAGCGGGGAACTGATAATGAAATTACAGTCCCTAAAAGTTGGAATGAATAATAATTAGAAGGAGAAAGAAGAATGCCAAAAAGACTAAAAAAGACAATTTCTATATTTTTATTAGCCTTGACATTCGTATTAGGCAGTAGTGTATTTACATTAGCAGCAGAAGATGAAACATATATTCATACAGAAACTATGGAAATTCGGATGGAAGGAAATGTTGGACTTCGTGTCATTTCATCTATAGATAAAGCGTATTATCAAGAATTGATTGCACAAGGAAAAAAAGTCAAGTATGGTACAGTGATTATTCCTACAAGTGTTTGGCAAGCAGATGGAAAAGAATTGGTACTTGGAGGTACTTATAAGCTTAGTGGAAAATCTTACCAGTCGTTAGACATTCCTGCAATTAATAACTGGAAGATTACAAAGGATAAAATTTATTTCACAGGAGTTTTGACAGGACTTAATGCTTCAACGTACAATACACGTTATACAGTACGTTCTTATATAACCGTAGACGGAAAGACTACATATGGAAATACACTTACACAGTCTTCCTATGTAACAGCACAGAAAATGTTAGAATCAGCAGAAACTACTTCTGAGAATAGAGCATGGTTGGCAAAAAATATTATTGATGCCTGTGATGATGCAAAGAAAGTAACACAGCAGACATTGAGAATTACATCAACAGATGTAAAAAATGGAAAATTTACTTTAGAACCGACTGCAAAAGTCAGAAACTATAGAAATATAGTTGTAGATGGTTCTGTACAGAATGCAGAAATTATTTTCAATAATTTGCGTGTAAGAAATTTGGAAGTTTCTGAAAGTGCAAACTGTACAATTACAGCAAATAGTACAGTTTTTGATACAATTTCTAAGAAAAATTCTATTGGTAGAAATGATGGAAATCTAATACTTAATTTAGGTAACGGCACTTCTGTTTCAAAACTTTCTGCAGCAAGTAATTTGACAGTAAACGGAACATTAAAGATTGCAGAGATTGTAGTAAATAAAACAATTAAAAATTTTGTTGTGAACGCACCTGCTGAAAAACTAAATGTATTAGAGCAGGCAAGTGGTTCGGACATCAAAGTAAATAATACCGTAGATAATGCTGTATTAAATGGAGAAAATTCTACAATCAGCGGAAATGGAAAACTGGATAAGGTTCAGGATAACGGAAACAATAAAGTAGATGTGGAAATTGGTGAAGATTTATTGGCGAATGAAATTTTATCAGTGGAAGTACGCGGTATGAATCGTATGATTGTAACATTGAAAAAAGCAACTGAAAAAGTGTTGACTGCCGATGATATGAAAATTCTCTGCCACGGTGGAAAAGACATGACTATTCTGAAAGCAGAAACGACAGACAGAAAAGTATATACGGTAACAACATCTATTTTTGCGAAAGATAGTACATATACGTTTTCTATGGAAGTAGAGCCGGGAAAAATTATTCAGAAAAAATTTAGTTATAAAGTGGATTGTCCTACAGTCAGCAATGCGACTGTATTGAGAAGTGAAGCGACAAGAGCAGAGTTCGACCTTTTTGATGTGGATGAAGGTGGATATGTTTATGTATATATTCCGGGACATACACAGATTAGTAGAGATGTAACTGGAATACCATCTGTTGAAATGGTGAAAAAGGGATATAGACAGCAAATTAAGACCGGATTTAACAAAGTGATTATTAAAGGGTTAGAAGAAGGTGTTTCCTATCCGTTATATTATGTAATGGAAGCGTTTGATGGAAGGATATCGGATGTACTTGGATCAATTCAGATTAGTGGAAATA
Source organism: Faecalimonas canis (assembly GCF_054601575.1). Lineage (NCBI taxonomy): Bacteria > Bacillati > Bacillota > Clostridia > Lachnospirales > Lachnospiraceae > Faecalimonas > Faecalimonas canis. The sequence goes on from NZ_BAAHSI010000002.1 coordinate 41,936, forward strand.
TAGAAGAAGACCCGAATATTTCTTCGGTATATGAAATTGTAGAAGTCGGTGAAAAACCCAAAAATACAATTACAATTAAATTAAATAAAGCCCCTGAAGAAACATTAACATTGGATAATTTCTCTTTTATTTGTCCAAGCGATTCTGAAATTACAATTGATAAAGCAACATTAAAGGTAAGCGAAGACAGATGTACATATATGATAATCATTCCGGAGAATTATAACCACAAAGATAATCAGTATACTGCAAAAATTACATTTTCAGATGGAACTGTAGCAAAAAAGACGTTCGTTTCTAAGTTTGAACCGCCATCAACTACAGTTCACAAAGTAGAACGTATTGCTGAAAATAAAATTCGCTATAGTTTTACAGCAGATGAAGAGGGTGTATTCTATATCGGAACATATAACTTCAATGGAGATTATGCGTCAGGTAACAATACTCCTACAGGGAAAGATATTATTGATGGAGTAGTAGCAACAACAAGGAAACAGATGTATGCCGGATATAATGAGATTGAGATAACTTATAATGGAAAAGACAAAGATTGGTTTGCAATTCATGTAGATAAGTACGGAAACTATAAAAAGTTTACGGAACATGGGAAGATACCTGCATATGTTCCACCAAAACCGGAAGAATCGGAGTTGGCGATTGAGTCTATAGTATATAATAAAGAGAATTCTGATAGTATGAGTACTTGCTTGGATATTACATTTACAACAGCAATTGATGAAACTCCGGCACAGAATTTGATTAGATTTTCGGTAATCAGTGGAGGATCTTCCGTAGGAAAACTATTGCTGGAAAGAAGTTTTCTTGATGCAGAGCAAAAAGTATTGAGAATTCGTTCAATGAATGCTGCGTTTAAACCGGGAACTTATGAATTAAGTATGTATGTTTATAAAGATGGAATATTAAAACAGGTAAAAAAACAATTTGTAATTGACTAATCAAAAAGGACTTGGAGAAAATATCACCAAGTCCTTTTTTCAAAAGAAGGAGTGAAAAATGCGTTATAAAATTGCAGGATGTATTACAGAATATACTCCAATTTACGATATGCTGAGAGAAAAAATGAAACCTTATTTATATGATGGAGAAGGGAGAACGGACATTTATCTACAATTAACGGAGGAGTTTTGTAGAGCAAAACAAAGTGAACAGCCGCATTTGACAGTTGCGCAATGTGAATATATATTTGTGGGAAGTCAGTTTTATAGAAAGTTTCTTTTAAAAGGTGGATTTATGTTACACGCCTCTGCGGTTGAAGTGGATGGGAAGGCATATCTTTTTTCAGCGGACAGCGGCACAGGAAAATCGACCCATACAAAGCAATGGCAATCATTTTTCGGAGAGGAGCGGGCGCTTATTATCAATGATGATAAACCTGCCATTCGCAGAGAGGAAGAAGGTTGGTTTGCATATGGAACGGCATTTAGCGGAAAGACAGATGAAAATTTGAATCGTAAAGCTAAATTACAGGGAATCTGTATGCTAGAAAGGGGAGAAGTCAATCAAATTAAAAGGATTGAGTCTGCGGAAGCAATTTCTTTTTTGATGCAGCAGACTATTGTACCAAAAGAAATAGAATCTGCCGAAATGCTGTTGATATATCTTGACGGACTTTTGAATGAGGTTCCTATTTATCGTATGCAGTGTACGATTTCAGAGGAGGCAGCAAAAATGGCATATGAAACAATGAGGGAGAAGAAAGATGAGAATTAAAGAAGGATTTATCATGCGGAAAGTAGCCGGAAAATATGTGGTTGTGCCGGTTGGAGCAGGAACTGACATATTTAAAGGTATGATACAGATGAATGGACTAGGTGCATTCTTATGGGAAAAATTGCAGAAAGAACAGACGAAAGAAAGTTTAATCGAGAGTGTATTGGAAAACTATGAAGTAAGCAGCAATAGAGTGGCGGAGGATATAGATAAATTTATCATACAACTTTCAGATGCAGGAATTTTGGAGAAATAATATGATAGAGCGTGAGAAAAAAACGCTGGAACAGGCATTGAAAGAAGAAAAAGAGATTTTGACAGTGGCATCAGGAGTAAGTATGTTACCGTGCATAAGACCTCAGAAAGATGTTTTACATATCATACGTCCTACAGAAAAGATAGAAAAATATGATGTGATTTTATATCAAAGAAAAAACGGTGCGCATATTCTTCATCGGGTTATAGATGTCGGAAATACAGAATATATACTCTGCGGAGATAATCAGTATGTGCCTGAGTTTTGTATAAAGGATGAGCAGATTTTAGGAGTTTTACGAGGTTTTTATCGGGGAGAGCATTATATTGATTGCCGAACTAATTGGAAATATCGTATTTACGTTAAGATATGGTGCTATTCTTTGCGATTGAGGAAAGAATTTATTAGAGTATTAAATCTAACGAGAAGAGTGTGGAGTAAACTGTATATGTAAAAGTTCGTGCAAACGATGTTTGTACGGGCTTTTTTACATATATGAAATTCCTATAAATAACAAGGCAATATTTGACATTTGTTGCTTTACTAATTATAATAAACGAGAAAAAGATTGTTATCTCTTAGAGAAAGGGAATATATGAGAGTTATAGGCGGAAGTGCGAAAAGATTGCAATTAAAGACATTGGATGGCCTGGAAACAAGACCGACAACGGACAGGATTAAGGAAACATTATTTAACATGATTTCTCCATATTTGTGTGATTGTATGTTTTTAGATTTATTTAGTGGTAGCGGCGGAATAGGAATCGAAGCATTGAGCAGAGGAGCGAAAGAGGCTGTTTTTGTTGAGAACAATCCTAAGGCAATGCAATATATAAAGGAAAACCTAAGATTTACAAAGTTGGACAAGAATGCGGTTACAATGCAGACGGATGTGCTGACTGCTTTGAGAAAGTTGGAGGGGAAAACCCAGTTTGACTATATTTTTATGGACCCGCCATATGCGAAAGGATTAGAGAAACAGGTTTTAGAATATCTGGCAGAATCGGATTTGGTAAATGAGGATACGGTCATTATTGTAGAGGCAGCAAAGGAAACAGAATTTACCTATTTGGAACAATTTGGTTTTTATGTCACTAAAACAAAAGAGTATAAGACAAATAAACACCTGTTTATTGAGAGAGAGCGAGGCGAAGAAGTGTGTTAAGGGCAATTTATCCAGGGAGTTTTGATCCGGTAACTTTGGGACATATGGATATAATTAAACGTTCCTCTAAAATTGTAGATGAACTAATTGTAGGAGTGCTAAAGAATAACGCAAAAACTCCGTTGTTTTCTGTAGAAGAACGTGTTAAAATGTTGAGAGAAGCAACGAAAAAGTTAAAAAATGTTAAAGTAGTAGAGTTTGAAGGGCTTTTAGTTGATTTTGCAAAAGAAATGGATGCGAAAGTAGTTATCAGAGGATTGCGGGCAATTACTGATTTTGAATATGAATTACAGATGACGCAGACAAATCATAAATTAGAGCCGGATGTGGAAACGCTGTTTTTGACGACAAGTATAGAATATTCTTTCTTGAGTTCCACAACAGTAAAGGAAGTTGCTGCTTTTGGAGGAGATATTACTCAGTTTGTTCCGGAAGTAGTTGTAAAAGCAATAGAAGAAAAGATGAAGTAAAAGGAGAGTATAAATTATGAGTAGTCGTATTGAACAAATTATTGAAGAAATCGAAGAGTATATTGACAGTTGTAAATTTCAGGCATTGTCTACTTCAAAAATTATCGTAAACAAAGAGCAGATTGATGAATTATTACGTGAACTTCGTATGAAGACACCTGATGAGATTAAACGTTACCAGAAGATTATCGCAAATAAAGATGCGATTTTGGCGGATGCACAGGCAAAAGCACAGAGCATGATTGAAGAAGCACAGATTCAGACAAATGAACTTGTAAGTGAACATGAAATCATGCAGCAGGCATATGCACAGGCAAATGAAATTGTTATGACTGCAACAGATCAGGCACAGGAAATTCTTGATAATGCAACAAATGACGCAAACGATATTCGTATCGGTGCAATGCAGTATGCAAGCGATATTTTAGCAAATGCAGAAGGAATTATCGCACATTCCTTAGACACATATACAACAAAATATGAAAGCCTTATCAATTCTTTGCGTGAGTGTTATGAAGTTGTACGCACAAACCGTGCTGAATTAGAAGTACCTGAAAAATCAGATAGAGGAATTGAATCTGAGTTTGGGAGCGAAGAATAATATTTCATAGAGTAAAATAAATATAGAAAAATGAGAGAAAACTGGTTACCATAGCGGTAATCAGTTTTTCTATTGTGTAGGAAATAATGGAAAGCCCTGTGTCTTCCAACATACATTTTGTCTGGGCAATTGAGCAAAAACCTCCAAAAGAAACAAGGCTCATAATGCATGTGAAAGTAAGAGGAAAAGATAAACCGGATGTTAGAAGCATCGGAATACCGTTTGTGACTTCCAAAGACGGCAATATAAATGTTGTACATAATGGTGAGAGATAAGGAAGTTCCTTAAAAAGTGTAATGAATACGGAAAAGAGAATGATATAACCGCCTACTTTTGTAATCATTTCAAATCCGTTCATAATAGTGCTGTCCAATATATGAAAGTGAAAATATAAATGGGGGGAGGAAATGATAGAGCGAGATTGGGGCTGCTCTTTTCGCAAATAGTAAAGACGAAAAAGGAAACTGCATAAAATAGGAGAGAGGAACAAAATGAAAAGGGATGGAAAGAGTAACTCTTCATGTTTTAGGTTTTTGAGGACGACGTAGTTCATAATAAACATCGGACTTGTATTATTGCAAAAGGAGAGAAGATAAGCACCTTCATTTTTGGAAATTTTTCCGTTTTTTATTAAATCGGCAGTAACTTTTGCACCCATAGGGTATCCACACATAAATCCGGTTAAAATGGCAAATGTTCCATTAGGAGTTACGGAAAAAATCGGACTTAGGACAGGTGAAAGCCACTTGGAAAAATAGAACATAGTATTTGTACGGACGAGTAGGTTCGTAACAATCATGAAAGGGAAAAGTGTAGGGAGAACGATTTGAAACCACAGAAGGAGACCTTCGCTTGCTCCTAAAAATGTTGCGTTAGGTTTCACAAGCATAAAAAAGAATATACTGATGAGAGCGAAAGGAAAAAGTTTGCGTTTCATATAAAAAGACTCCGTTTTTTGTACAATATATAAAAAATATATGATAATACTTGATTTTTATGTACAATATGTGAAAATGATAGTAGAATTTTTGGCAAGGAAGGGAAGAAAGATGGCATTAGAAAATTTAGAACCAAAAGAGGTATTTCATTATTTTGAAGAACTGACAAGGATTCCAAGGGGGACTTATAATACAAAAGCAGTCAGTGATTATTGTGTGAATTTTGCAAAAGAATTAGGACTTGAGTATGTGCAAGATGACGCTAATAATGTCATTATTAAGAAATCCGGAACGAAAGGATATGAAAATGCAGAACCGGTTATTATTCAGGGACATTTGGATATGGTTTGCGAAAAGGTACAGGATTCAACACATGATTTTACAAAAGATGCGCTTGATGTATATGTGGAAGACGGATATGTGCAGGCAAGGGGAACGACGCTGGGCGGAGATGATGGTATTGCAATCGCTTACGCAATGGCTATACTTGCAAGTAAAGATTTAGAACATCCTCCTATTGAGGCAGTATTTACGGTAGATGAAGAAGAAGGAATGGGTGGAGCGAATGCAATTGATTTGTCTGTGTTGAAAGGTCGTATGTTACTGAATATTGATTCCGATGTAGAGGGAACGATTGTGGCAGGATGCGAGGGTGGATATGAGAATGTCGTTCGTATTCCTGTGGACAGAGAAGAAAAAGAAGGTACAATATTGACTTTCGGTGTTGACGGATTAAAAGGTGGACATTCCGGATTGGAAATTCATGAACAACATGGAAATGCCAATAAGTTAATGGGAAGAATGTTAATGATGTTGGCAATGGAGAAAGTGGATTTTGCTCTTGTTGGAATAGACGGTGGTTCAAAACCGAATGTAATCACACCTTTTGGAGAAAGTAAAATTGTTCTCTGTTCTTCAGAAGTGCAGAAGGCAAAAGATATACTTCAGGAATGTACAGAGGTATTCAAAGCAGAGTTTGGGCAGGATGAACCTGACTTATCGGTTAAAGTGTCAGAAGAAACGGCACAGAAAGTGAATGCCATGACAAAGGAAAGCACAAAGAAAATAATTTTCTTAGTGGCGGCAACACCTGACGGGGTACAGTGCTTTAGCAGAGATATTAAAGGACTTGTGGAAACTTCATTAAATCTAGGAATTGTAAAGACTGAAGAAGAACAGGTTACGGCAGTTTATCGTGTAAGAAGTGCTGTACAGAGCAAGAAAAACTATATGAAAAAAGTTCTCGCCATGTGGGCAGAATATTTAGGCGGAACATCTTCAGTAGAAGGTGAGTATCCGGCGTGGGCATATAAAACAGACTCAAAAATTCGTCCGATTATAGTGGATACATATAAAGAATTATTTGGCGTAGAGCCAAAAGTGACAACAATTCATGCCGGATTGGAATGCGGGTTGTTTGCAGGAAAATTGGAAGGTTTAGATTGTGTTTCGTTTGGACCGGAGATGTTAAGTATTCATTCGCCAAATGAGAAATTAAACATTGCGTCTACATATCGTACATGGGATTTGCTGAAAGCAATTTTAAAAAACTGTAAATAGAAATCAGATAAGAACATATAGTAATACAAAAAGGAGATTTTCATGAAGAAAAAAGCAGGTGGAAATTTACTCCTTCTTGCATTACTATTTTCTTTTTTTATAGTTTTGGGAAAATATAAGTTGGTAAGTGAAAGTCAGATAAAAAGATTGAATGAAAAAACAGTTGTATCGGAAAAATTCAGAAGTCAACAGATAGATGAAAAAATTATAAAAATTATTGAACAGGAAGAAAACAAAGGAAAGATAGCAGGATTATATTTGCTGGAAAGCAATTTTTCCGGAAAACAGTTTTTGGGGGCGGATAAGAGGAGTACATATAAAGAATTATACAAAAAATGGGTGGATAATAAAGAGTGGACAAAATATGATAAGATTTGCAAAGAAATTTGGAATGATTTGAAATATTTTCCTGTCCCTAGGTCTTCTGAAAATAAAAATCTGACTGTTTCCTATGTGGATAGTTGGCAGGCAAAACGGACATACGGAGGTGAGCGAGGGCACGAGGGAACGGATATTATGGCAAAAGAAAATGTTGCAGGCGTGTATCCTGTTGTAAGCATAACAGACGGTGTTGTATCGGAGAAGGGGTGGCTTGAAAAAGGCGGTTATCGTGTTGGAATTACCGGAAAATCGGGTGGATATTTTTACTACGCACATTTAGACTCTTATAGTGATATAAAAATCGGGCAGAAAATAAAAGCAGGCGAAGTTCTTGGCTATATGGGAGATACCGGATATGGAAAAGAAGGAACGAGAGGAAAGTTTCCCGTGCATCTTCATGTGGGAATATATTTTTATGACAAAGGAAAAGAGATAAGTGTAAATCCATACTGGCTCTTGCGATATTTGGAAAATCATAAATTAAAATATGCTTTCTCCTAGTCAAAGCAAATGAAATTATGTTATACTAAATGCTGATATGAAGGAGGCAAACATGAATTTACCAACTAAATTTGAAGAGAAAATGAAAATGTTATTGGGAGAAGAGTTTTCCGATTATATAAAATGTTATGATGAACCGAGATTTTACGGTTTGCGTGTAAATACAAAGAAAATCAGCGTAGAGAAATTTAAGGAAATCTGTCCGTTTGAAATCAGACCGATACCTTGGATTGAGAATGGTTTTTATTATGATGGCGATAAGGTTCAGCCTGCAAAACATCCGTATTATTTTGCGGGATTATATTATCTGCAAGAACCGAGTGCTATGACACCTGCGAACAGACTTCCGATAGAGCCGGGAGATAAGGTGCTGGATGTTTGTGCTGCACCGGGAGGAAAAGCGACTGAACTTGGAGCAAAGTTAAAAGGAGAAGGAGTCTTAATCGCCAATGATATAAGCAATTCAAGAGCGAAAGGGTTGCTGAAAAATATTGAGATTTTTGGCGTTGGCAATGTGCTTGTTTTAAGTGAAGAGCCGGGAAAATTGGAAGAATATTTTCCGGAATACTTTGACAAAATTTTGATTGATGCCCCATGTTCCGGAGAAGGAATGTTTAGAAAAGATAAAAAGATGGTGAAAGCGTGGGAGGAACATGGCCCATCCTTTTTTGCCAAAATTCAGCGAAGTATTGTGACACAGGCTGCAAGAATGTTAAAAAAGGGAGGAATGATTTTGTATTCTACCTGTACATTTGATGCAGAGGAAAATGAAGGGACGATTGAATACTTACTGAAAGAATATCCTGAATTTTTCTTAAAAGACATTATATCATATGAAGGATTTTCAGAAGGGAAACCGGAGATGACGGAGAGCAAATCAGAAGAGTTCAGAAAGACTGTCCGCATTTGGCCGCATAAAATGCATGGGGAAGGACATTACCTTGCGCTGTTACAAAAGGGCGATAAAATAGAAGAAGAAACTCCTTTGAAAAAACAAAAAAGAGCAAAAAAAGTTCCGGTAGAGTTGGAAGAATTTTTCTGTGATGTAACATGGGAAATGGATTGGAGCAGATTAGAGATTCATGGAGAGAGGGTTTATTATATGCCGGAAGGATTACCGGATGTGAAAGGAATACGTTTTTTGAGAACAGGGTTATATTTAGGGGATGTGAAAAAGAACCGTTTTGAACCTACACAGGCTTTTGCCATGTGTCTGAAAAAAGAAGAATATGCTCATACAATTTCCTTACCGGCAGACGATGAAAGAGTGATAAAATATTTAAAAGGAGAAACGCTTGAAGTGGATGACTTAGTTTCCACGAAAGACAAAGGTTGGCAATTGATTTGTATAGAAGACTATCCTTTAGGCTGGGGTAAACTTTCCAACGGAACGCTGAAAAATAAATATTTACCGGGGTGGAGATGGCAGTCAGCATGATAAGATTAGATAAATATTTATGTGAAATGAGTGTAGGAACACGTTCAGAAGTGAAAAAATATATTCGTCAGGGAAGAATTACGGTGGATGGCAAAAAAGCGACAAAGCCGGAAGAAAAAATAGATGAACATTCCCAACAGGTTTGTATGGATAATCAGGTGGTAGGTTATGAGGCATTCGAATACTATATGCTTTACAAGCCTGCGGGCTTTGTTTCTGCAACAACGGATAAAATGGATAAAACAGTATTAGATTTAATCGAAGATAAAAAGCGGAAAGACTTATTTCCGGTGGGCAGACTCGATAAGGATACGGAAGGGCTTCTTCTGATTACAAATGACGGAGAATTGGCACACCGTCTGCTCGCACCGAAAAAGCACGTTGATAAAGTCTACTATGCTAAAATAGACGGAACAGTGACAGAAAAAGAAGTACAACTATTTTCAGAAGGTTTGGCGATTGGAAATGATGAGTATGCAAAGCCGTCGGTATTAAAAATCTTAAAGTCCGGTGAAACTTCAGAGATAGAATTGACTATACAGGAAGGAAAATTTCATCAGGTGAAACGGATGTTTCATGCTGTGGGAATGGAAGTTACTTATCTGAAACGGATTTCCATGGGAAGTCTTGTGCTTGACGAAAGTCTGCAAAAAGGAGAATATAGACGGTTGACAGAGAAAGAGGTTGAACAGTTATGTTAGAAAATATCAAAGCGGTTATTTTTGATTTGGACGGTTCGCTTGCAGATTCTATGTGGGTCTGGACAACTATTGATATGGAATATATTGAAGAGTATCATTTAGAAGTTCCTCCGCATTTTTATACGGAAATGGAAGGGAAAAGTTTTACGGAAACGGCACAATATTTTTTGGATGTCTTTCCGGTTCTTCCGTTTACTTTGGAGGAAATAAAACAGGATTGGATAAATAGGGCATACGATAAATATACAAAAGAAGTGAAACTAAAAGAAGGTGCGCTAGGATTTCTCCAAATGTTGAAAGAACGAGGCATTCTCATGGGAATTGCGACAAGTAACGGCAGACAGTTAGTGGAGGAATTTTTAAAAGCAAATCATATAGAAAAATTTTTTGGCACGGTTTGGACTTCTTGCGATGTGTGTGCAGGAAAGCCATCGCCGGACGTTTATTTAAAGGCAGCGGAAAGTTTGGGAGTTTTGCCTGAAAACTGTCTTGTATTTGAAGATGTTCCAATGGGCATTTTGGCAGGAAAAAATGCAGGAATGAAAGTATGTGCAGTGGAAGATAAATTTTCCAAAGTACAGGAGAAAAAGAAAAGAGAACTGGCAGACTATTACATACAGGATTATAATGATATTCAAAAGAAAACCTACGAGGTACTATAAATGCAACAAGGATTTTTACCAATTTCAAAAGAAGAAATGAAACAAAGAGGGTGGGATCAGGTAGATTTTGTCTATGTATCAGGTGATGCTTATGTCGACCACCCTTCTTTTGGGCACGCAATTATTACGCGAGTTTTAGAGGCACACGGATATAAGGTGGGGATTATAGCCCAACCGGATTGGAAGAAGAAAGAAAGCATTATGGTTTTTGGTGAACCCAGACTTGCTTTCTTAGTTTCCAGCGGAAATATGGACTCTATGGTAAACCATTATACCGTGTCAAAGAAAAGAAGAAAAACAGACGCATTTACGCCGGGCGGAGTTATGGGAAAACGCCCGGATTACGCGACAGTCGTATACAGTAATCTGATTCGTCAGGTGTATAAGAAAACACCGATTATTCTCGGTGGAATTGAGGCTAGTCTTAGAAGACTGGCACACTATGATTATTGGAGCAATAAGTTAAAACGTTCTATTTTACTTGATTCTGGAGCGGATATTCTTTCTTACGGAATGGGAGAACGCTCTATTGTAGAGATTGCCGAGGCGCTGGATAGCGGTATGTCGGTTTCAGATATTACTTATATTGATGGAACGGTGTGTAAAGTGAAAAGTTTGGACTGTGTCTATGATGCGATTACATTACAGTCTTATGATGAATTACAGCAGGACAAGTTGAATTATGCGAAGAGTTTTTATGTGCAGTATTGTAATACAGATCCGTTTACGGCGAAACGCCTTGTCGAACCGTACGGGGAGCATTTGTATATTGTACAGAATCCGCCGTCAAAACCGCTAAATCAGTCTGAAATGGATAGAGTATATAGTTATCCATATATGCGTACTTATCATCCGTCCTATGAAAAATTAGGAGGAGTTCCGGCTATTGAAGAAGTGAAGTATAGTCTAATCAGCAACCGAGGATGTTTTGGCGCTTGTAGTTTCTGTGCGTTGACATTTCATCAGGGAAGAATTATCCAGACGAGAAGTCATGAATCGCTTATTTCTGAAGCAAAAAAATTTATTTGGGATAAAGATTTTAAGGGATACATACATGATGTGGGAGGACCAACCGCAAACTTTAGAGCGCCTGCCTGTGAGAAACAGTTGACGCATGGTGCTTGTAAGAATAAGCAGTGTCTGTTTCCTAAACCGTGTAAAAATATGAAGGTAGACCACAAAGATTATTTACGCCTGCTGCGTAAATTAAGGGAATTACCAAATGTAAAAAAGGTATTTATCCGCTCAGGTATCCGTTTCGATTATTTAATGGCGGATAAGGATGATACATTCTTTAAAGAACTATGTGAGCATCATATCAGCGGGCAGTTAAAAGTTGCACCGGAACATATTTCCGATGCAGTTTTACAGAGAATGGGTAAGCCGGAAAATAGTGTTTATCAGGCATTTACAAAAAAATATAAACAGATAAATGAAAAATTAGAAAAAAAACAGTTTCTCGTTCCGTATTTAATGTCGTCACATCCGGGGTCAACGATGAAAGAGGCGGTAGAACTTGCAGAATATTTGCGTGATTTAGGATATATGCCGGAACAGGTGCAGGACTTCTATCCGACGCCGTCAACGATTTCCACCTGTATGTATTATACGGGAGTAGACCCGCGTACAATGGAAAAAGTGTATGTGCCGGTAAATCCGCATGAAAAAGCAATGCAGAGAGCATTAATTCAATATCGCAATCCGAAAAATTATGATCTCGTATTAGAAGCGTTAAAAATAGCGGATAGAATGGATTTAGTCGGTTATGATAAAAAATGTCTTATCAGACCAAGACAAAATAAACAGCAGCAGTGGGAAAAAACACATCAGCAGCAACAGAACAAAAAACCAAAGAAAAAAAAGGCAATACGAAATGTGCATAAAAAGAAAAATAAATAGCGGGGAGAATGAAAAATGAAAATAGCAATTATTACAGGGGCATCTTCCGGATTTGGAAGAGAATTTGTAAGACAGATTGACAGTTTATATAAAGAACTGGATGAGATATGGGTAATTGCCCGCAGAGTTGAAAGACTTCGTGAATTGCAGAGCAGAACAATGACGAAACTGCGTGTTTTTGGTGGAGATTTGCTTAAGGAGGAAATTTATGATGAACTTTCAGGTGCACTTGCGGCAGAACAACCAAATATCAGAATGCTCGTAAATGCGGCGGGATTTGGTAAAACGGGGACAGTGGAAGAAATTGATGAAAAGACACAGTTGGAAATGATTGATACGAACTGTAAATCATTGACATATATGACATTAATCTGTCTTCCGTATTTGGAAAAAGGAAGTCGTGTCGTAAATATTGCTTCCGCAGCAGCATTTTGTCCTCAGCCGTCATTTGCAGTATATGCAGCGACAAAATCTTATGTATTAAGTTTCAGCAGAGCGTTGAGAGCAGAACTGGAAGACAGGAGAATATATGTTACAGCAGTTTGTCCGGGACCGGCAAAAACGGAGTTTTTCGATATTGCCGGAATGAGTGCAAATATTTTAAAGAAGATGACGATGGCAAAACCGGAAAAGGTAGTTAAACAGGCACTTATAGATGCGAAAAATAAAAAAGAAGTTTCCGTTTACGGAGTCGCAATGAAAGCGGCGAGAGTTTTGACGAAAATTATTCCGCATAAATTGGTAGTGGAAATAATGAAACAGTTTTAAAAGGCAGGCGAAGTAGACATGAGAGTGGAAAAAGGAAACTCCGGTTATATACAATCAAAGAAAAAATGGGAAATTACAAAAACCTGTATAGAATTTGGTATGGTTCTTGTTGTGTTTTTAACAGGTTATCTGACAACAAAGACAAGGTTGAATTTATTGACGGTGGCAGCTGTTTTGGGCTGCCTTCCGGCTGCAAAGGCATTGGTGGGGGTGATCATGCTTTTTCCACATCACAGTATGGAAAAAGAAAAAGTAGAAGAGCTTGAAAGAAAAGCGCCAAAACTTGTAAAAGTCTATGATATGATTTTGACCAGTTATGAAAAAATCATGCCGATAGACAGTATAGTTATTTTTGAAAATATTGTATGTGGGTATACAAGCAGTAATAAGGTAGATGTAAACAGTACGGCATCATACATAAAAAAAATGCTTGGAAACGACAGATATGATAAAGTGTCCGTAAAAATTTTTACGGATTATAAAACATATCTGACACGTGTGGAAGGTATGGAAAATATGGCGGAGGCGGAAAAAGAAAATTCGCCAGAACATGAAGAGGGAATAAAAAGAACAATATTAAGTTTATCAATGTAAGAGAGAGGAAAAAGATGCAGGAAATTCAAATTTCAGCAAATGAAGCAGGACAGCGTTTAGATAAACTGTTGGCAAAATATTTGAATGAAGCACCGAAAAGTTTTCTATATAAAATGCTCCGTAAAAAAAATATTGTTTTGAACGGGAAAAAGGCATCGGGAAATGAAAAACTTGCAGAGGGCGATAGTGTAAAACTATTTTTATCGGATGAAACCATACAAAAATTTTCTAAAGAGATTCGTGTTTATAAGGTGGATACCGATTTGGATATTATTTATGAAGACAAAGATATATTGCTTATCAATAAACCGACAGGAATGTTGTCACAAAAGGCAGAGGCTAAGGATGTTTCTTTAGTGGAGCATCTTATCGCTTATCTATTGGCGAGCGGGCAGTTGACAAAAGAAAATCTGAAAAGTTTTAAACCGTCTATATGTAACAGGTTAGACAGAAATACGAGCGGACTTGTTGTGTGTGGGAAAAGTTTAAAAGGTCTTCAAGTAATGGGACAGTTATTTAAAGAAAGAACGCTGAGAAAATATTATCGTTGTATCGTGGCAGGAAAAGTGACGGAAAAGCAGTATGTAAAAGGGTATCTGATAAAAGATGAAAAGAAAAATCAGGTGACCGTAAGTGAAACATACTTTCCGAATAGTCTGGAAATAGAAACAGAATACAGACCTATTCAGCAATTGAAAGAGGGAACTCTGCTGGAGGTGCATTTAATTACGGGAAAAACACATCAGATTCGAGCACATTTAGCTTCTCAGGGTCATGCTATTATCGGTGATTATAAATATGGTAACAAAGAAACGAATGACAGATATAAAAAGCAATATCATTTATCCCATCAACTTTTACACGCATATAGGTTGGAATTACCTAAAATGGAGAAAGAACTTCCACAACTTTCCGAGAAAATTTTCGTTGCTCCTTTGCCAAAACAATTTGAAAAAATTGTAGAAGGTGAGAGCATATAAATGGGAACTTGGAATTCAAGAGGGCTTAGAGGCTCAACACTGGAAGAGTTTATTAATCGAACAAATGAAAGATATTTGGAAAAGGGATTAGCGTTGATACAAAAAATTCCGACACCAATTACTCCGGTAAGGATAGATAAAGAGCACCGTCATATTACTTTGGCATATTTTGAGCAGCAAAGTACGGTAGATTATATCGGGGCAGTGCAGGGAATCCCCGTCTGTTTTGATGCAAAAGAGTGTAGTGCGGATACATTTCCCCTGCAAAATATACATGAGCATCAGATTACATTTATGCAAAATTTTGAAAAGCAGGGGGGGATTGCGTTCCTGCTGATTTATTATAGTGGGAAAAATATTTTATATTATATGCGTTTACAAGAGTTGCTACAATATCGGGAGCGTTCTCTAAACGGTGGGAGAAAGAGTTTTCGATTTGACGAACTGGACAGCGAATTTTTCCTGACCCTTTCTAATGGTTGTTTTGTACCATATTTGAATGCGATACAAAAAGATTTGGATATGAGGGAAATCGTTGATTAGATAGGAGAAAGGTATGAGTTATAAAAGATTAATTCCGTGTATATTTATATACAATGGAAAAGCAGTAAAATGGTTTCGTGACAGAGAAATTATTGCGGAAAATGCAGTTGAACTGGCACAATATTACAGTAATCAGGGTGCTGATGAATTGCTTGTGTTTGATTTGTCTGATAGTGATGAGGAACATACGGAATCAATAGAGTTAATACAGAAAATCAATCGGGTTATTCCGATTCCGATGATTGCCGGTGGGAATATAAAACGGCTGGAAGACGTAAAAAGAATTTTGTATACGGGAGTGAAACGTGTTATGCTGAACTTTTCCAAACCGGATATGTTTGTACTGGCAAAGGAGGCGGCAAAACGTTTTGGAAAAGAAAAAATAGCGGTATCATTAAATGATTTTGATGCATTATTTAAGCAACAGCAGATAATTGAGCAGTACAGCAGTGAATTGATTTTTATGCATCGCTTAGATTTAAACTCTGTAATGAATATAACAAATATCCCATGTATTATTGTAACGGATACGGTTCAGGAAGAGGAGTTGTTTAATATACTCAGATGTTCGGCCGTAAAAGGACTTTCGGGTCGATTTGTAAGTGATATTGAAATGGATTTTTCAAAATTCAAAGAAAAATGTGCAGAAAGAGATATTAAAATAACTTCTTTTGAAAGTCTTATGGATTTCTCGGAATTTCATGTAGACACGACAGGAATTATTTCCGTCATTACACAGGACTATAAGACAGGAGAAATTCTGTCTGTGAGAAAAATGAATCGGGAAGCATTTGAAACAACCGTAAAGACCGGTAAGATGACGTATTACTGTACAGATACAGACGGTGTGGAAAGTAAACAGAACCAATATGTAAAGTCAATGACGGTCAACGAAACGAGAGATACACTACTTGCAAAAATAGATTTTCGGGAAAAGACAGAAACACATTTTACACAATCTTTAATCGGAAGTGATGAAAGTAAAAAAAATCCTTTGCAAATATTTGAATATGTATATCAGACTATTTTGAACAGAAAACAAAATCCGAAAGAAGATTCATATACTACATATTTATTTGAAAAAGGGCTTGATAAAATTTTAAAGAAAATAGGCGAAGAGGCAACTGAGATTGTCATTGCCGCAAAAAATCCGAGTCAGGATGAACTGAAAAGTGAATTTGTAGATTTCCTGTATCATGCTATGGTGCTTATGGTGGAAAGAAATGTTACATGGGAAGAACTGACTGAGGAAATGGCAAAACGCTAAATTCTAAACAGTGATAAAGGACATATACTTTATTAAGAGTATATGTCTTTTTGTGTTTAATGAAGAAAAAGGAATGAAGATTTGGAGGAGAAGAAATGAATGAAACGGAGAGAAGACGAAAACAACTTTTAGAGGAAACGAGAAGAAAATATGTGGATTCGAGGACGCCTCCGGCAGTTCATCCGCGGTATGAAGCAATTTATTCGGACTTGTACGAGGAGAACTCTACAAGAAATGACGGATTTTTTCTTCGCACGGTTATTGCGGTGCTGTTGTTTGCTTTGTTTGTAGCAATGGATTACAGTGGAGAGAAAGTGGCGGTAGTAGATAGTAAGCAGATTGTAGAGGCGATACAGGAGGAAATGAGAGATTAAGGTTGAAGTTTATAAAATGGGTTTGTATAATATACATTAGTAAGAATAGATTATTTAAATTGAGTGCTAAAGGAGAGGATAAAAATGAGGTACAAAGAATTTAAAGACGGAATTTATTTATCAAGATTAGGAATGGGCACAATGCGTTTACCGATACTGGACGAAGATAATGCAAAAATTGACTACACAAAAGCAACTAAACTGATTGATGATTGTATGGAACAGGGAGTTAACTACTATGATACGGCATATATCTATCACGGTGGGAAATCGGAAGAATTTTTAGGAAAAGCATTGGCGAAATATCCTCGTGAAAGTTTTTATGTAACTGACAAATATAATTTTCAGGCAGAACCAGATTATCGCAAACAGTTTAAAGAACAACTATCACGTTTAAACATGGATAGAATAGATTTTTATCTGCTTCATAGTATACAAGATTCGTTTGCAGATGAAATGATTGGAAATGGATGTATTGAATATTTTGACAGTATGAAGCAAGAAGGCAAAATAGGGTATTTAGGATTTTCTTTCCACGGTTCGCCAAAAGCAATGAAAAAATTATTACTACTTTATCCGTGGGATTTTATACAAATTCAATTAAATTACTATGACTGGTATTTTGAAGATGCGAAAGAGTTATATGAAATGCTTGCAGAAGCAAACATTCCGGTTATGGTCATGGAACCGGCACATGGAGGTTTGTTGGCAAACTTAACAGAAGATGCGGCAAAAGAATTAAAAGAATTAAATCCGGAAGTTTCACTTGCGTCATGGGCAATGCGTTGGGTAATGAATCTTGATAGTGTACAGGTTGTATTAAGCGGAATGTCAAATGAAGAACAGGTAAATGACAATATCAAAACATTTTCCGAATCTCTTTCTCTTACAGCGGAAGAGCAGGAAAGAATTGAAAAGGCTGCGGCAATTCAACATTCGGAGATTACTATTCCATGTACCCAGTGTAATTATTGCACACCGAATTGTCCGAAAGGATTGGATATTCCTGCTTTGTTAAAATGTTATAATGAAGCTAAGATTGGCGGTGCATGGAGAGTACGTCATTTGAAAGATATGCCGGAAGAAAAAGGACCTGCAGGTTGTATAGGGTGTAAAGCCTGCACAAGACATTGTCCTCAGGGATTTGAAATTCCTACATATATGGAAGAATTAGCTAAAATGCTGGAAGAAGTATAGAGAGTCAAATGTTTATAAAACCAGATTTCACTTGGGAGTGGAGTCTGGTTTTTATAGTGCTTTTTTTGTTGACATTACAGTTACTGTATAGTTTATGGTATATAAGTAATTTCAATAAATCAAGGAGGAATAAAATGGAACATCAAAATATTTATCTAAAACCAATTACATTAAAGAATATTATGAGATTCGCATTGCCTACCATTGCTATGTCGTTATTTATGTCTTTTTATACAATGGTGGACGGATTGTTTGTTTCTAATTTAATCGGAACAAATGCGTTATCCGCAGTAAATTTATCAGCACCTGTTATTTCTTTAGTAACTGCAATATCTACTATGTTGGCAACTGGGGGAAGTGCAGTGATAATGAAAAAAGTAGGAGAAAAAAAGCAACATGAAGCCAACAGAAATTTTACATTCTTAATTGTTGTTAATATTGTTGTTGGCGTTTTTATGTGCCTTGTAGGATATTTTTGTATGCATTTTATTTTTTCTCAAATGAATGTATCTGCAGAAGTTTTACACTATTCAAAAGATTATTTGGGACATTATTTGCTATTTACTATTCCTATTTTGCTGATGAATAATTTTTCGCTTTATTTAATTGCTTCAGGAAAATCGTCAATATCGTTTATCTGCTCTGTTGCAGGTGGGGTAGTTAATATTATGCTGGATTATGTACTTATTAAACTTGTTGGTATGGGAACAAGCGGAGCTGCCATTGCCACAGGCTTAGGTTACTCCGTAACAGCGGTGGTAGGATTTATTATTTTCTGTAATAAAAAGAATTTACTTCATTTTGTTAAACCAAATTTTGATATAAGAGTTTTAACAAAAGCTATTTCAAATGGTTGTTCGGAAATGGCGACTGCACTTGTTACCGGGATTACAACACTAATGTTTAACTGGACAATGTTAAAATATGTGGGAGAAAATGGTATAGCCGCTATTACAATCATTATGTATGTACTCATGTTTGTCAGTTCTCTATTTAGCGGGTATTCTTATGGAGTTGCTCCGATGATAAGTTACTATTATGGAGAACAAAGTTATGAAAAGTTGAAAAAATTAATTAGAAAAAGTTTAAAAATAATTGCTGTTATTTCTATTATATCTTTAACAATGTCATTGATTATTACAAAACCTCTTGTTGCTATTTTTGCAAGACCTGATAATCCTGTATTTGATCTTGCGGTTATAGGAAATAGAATTTGTAGTATTGCATTACTGTTTATAGGATTTAACATTTTTTCCAGTAGTATGTTCACGGCTCTTAACAATGGTATTGTTTCTGCAATCCTTGCATTTGCACGTTCCTTTGTATTTATGGTTATCTGTTTGATAGTATTACCATTATTGTTTAAAGTGACGGGGATTTGGTTAGCAACACCGGTAGCGGAGTTATTGGCAATATTATTATCATGTTTTATGTTTATAAAATATAAAACCAAGTATAAGTTTTAATTAAAAATATTTGAAATGCAACAATGGAGCGGGGTGTTAAATCCCGCTCCAATTATTGTATTAAGAAAACCACG
>NZ_BAAHSI010000003.1:0-72569 GCF_054601575.1 Faecalimonas canis
GGGTGGATATTTATTGTTTATGATTATATATTTTAGTTTGCATTTAGTGTGCAATTTTCAAAAACTTTTGTTACCGGAACTTCTGCATTTACGGAAGCATTTTCAATTTCGATAGAATATGTTTTGTGAATCAGACAGTTTACAGGGTCTTCTGTAGCAATTACTACTGCAAGTCTATGTCCTGGTTCTACAGTATATCTTGTTGCATTCAAATATATATGGTAATTATGGTATTCGCCTTTTTTAAGTTTTATACTATTAGTTGCTGTTTCTGGTTCATAACCTGCTTCCGGATTGCAAAGATCTGCAAAAGCACGGGTAATCACTCGATAATTTTTGTGCACTGTAGAAAATTCCACTTCATTGAAAGCCGGAAGATCTCCGCCGTTTATAATCCCATTTTCTTTTACAGTAACGACAGGTATGATATTTCTTTCAGGATCTACAGTCTGAATGCTATCAAATTTTTCGTCACAAACATCACAGAGAAGAACTGTAATTTCAACATCATCCATTTTTCCGGAAACTGCAGAAGAGCCAAGTTTCATTGTAAGAATATCGGCATCATTTCTGTTTTCAGGATTAAAGTCGTTTTCAGCATCACCATCTTTTAATGCTGCTTTTAAGTTGACACAAACAGTTCCCTGTATAGTCATAGTCTCCTTAAATGGAGCGGTAATATAACGTTTATTCATATTTGTAGATTTTTGAGCCACAACATCGTCAAAGTTTTTTGCACTGATATCCGCTTTTTCCCAGTCTGTATCAATGATAGTTACACCTGTTTCTGCACTTTCAAGTTTCATAGTATGTTCTGTCGTCCAAGAATTCTCTGTTTCCCATTTTTTTTGATTAACATTATTTTGTGCCAAAACAGCAGGCATGTTTTCAGCATTATTGTCTATATCATATAGATAATGAGAAATCCATTCATTCACAATGTCATCATAGAATTTTCCATCGACAAGAATACCATAGTTTTTATTTGGCATAGTAGGCGTAATATGTGGTCCTTGATGAATAATTGCTTTTACTGTCTGTCCGGCTTTTTCGAAAGATTTATGCATCATTTCAAACTGTTTTGTAGAAACATTTTCATCATTTAATCCTTGCACGATTAATGCACTACATTTGATTTTATCTGCATTAAGTCTATAGTTTCCGCTTCCCCAGAAGTCTTTATCATAATCAAAACCACATTTAAGTTGGCGGAGGCTTAATTCATGGTGGAATGCTGCAATATCATCAAGTTGTTTTTCTGTTAAGGTTGTATCGTTATAACGACTTGAACAAAAATATGCAAGGAAACTATTCAACATTTCTTTAGGCCAGTAACGTTGTGCACCTTGTTGATTTTGCTGGCTATACCAGTCAGAGATTCCTGCAACAGGAATGATTGTCTTAAGTCCTTCCACACCTGTTGTTGCTACTGCAAATGGCATAGTTCCGGCATAAGATCTACCTGTCATAGCAACATTACCATTTGACCAGTCAGCCTTAGTTGCGATTGTACCTTCACGATCTGCATAGGCAATACGATCGCCATGTAGCCATTCAACAACAAATTTGAAAGCATCTCTTTCATAATCAGAGCCTACATAATTAAATCCATCAGAACCAAGTGCTCCGAAACCTGCACTTGCAATAACAGCAAAACCACGTACAAGATAGTAGTTGAAATTATCAAGATTTTCATAAACCATACTGTTATTATTGCCTTTGTCCGGATAATACCAGTCAGCAGGGTCAGCCTTTAATGCAAGATCCATAGCGCTGATGTAATCTGTAGGAATACGAGCAGGAACTATTTTGTCAAGATTTGTAAAATCAAATTTTCGATACTCCTTACTTTCGACTTCTTTCATATGAGCATACCCGTCTTCCTGAACGCCTGCACAGTATGGACGTGCTTCAAATAGGGAAGCCGCTTTGTAATTGCCTTCTACAGCACTGCGTGGAACTTGAACGAGAACTTTTACAAGATCTCTTTTTCCGTCTTCGTCCATATCATAATCAGATTCCACATATACACAGTATCTTACAATTGAAGATGTATTTGGATCATATTTTTCTCCTGTTTTACCATCAGTAAAAGGAAAAACAGGTTGTGCCATTCCGTTTTCAAATACCGGCACATTACTATAATTTTTGTTTGTCATAATTGACCTCCTCATTATTAAAATTATAATAAAATATAATTTTTAAATGTATTTTTATTAATATTATAGATACTATTCTGAATAGTGTCAACGCTTGTAAAAATGTGAAATTCTGCTATTTATGTAGAGCGATAGTTACTGAATAGGAAGATAAGAGAAATGGCAGAATATTTTGATACCACTTGTTTCTGCCTATGAGTTATATATTATATCAGTATTTACTATATATTTGATTTATTAAACTAGATGAAATAAGTTATCTTATTTGTTATACTCTGTTTAGCAAAGAATTATAGGGAGGAATATTAACAATGAAAACAATGAATTTGGGAAGGACAAATTTTCGAGTACCGGTTATTGGTTTAGGGTGCATGAGAATTACGGAATTAGGAAATCATCAGAACGTAAGGAAATTGATTGATACAGCGATGGATCAAGGTATAAATTTTTTTGATCACGCAGATATTTATGCCAGTGGAGAAGCGGAGCATATTTTTGGAGAGGCTATGGATACATCACAGAGAGAAAAAATGATTATTCAGACGAAATGTGCAATTCGTCCAGGGATTGCATATGATTTTTCAAAGGATCATATTTTACAATCTGTAGATGAAAGTTTGAAAAGATTAAATACAGAATATTTAGACATTCTTCTTTTGCACCGTCCGGATACTTTGATGGAGCCGGAAGAAGTGGCGGAAGCATTTGATATTTTGGAAACATCAGGAAAAGTTCGTTATTTTGGAGTGAGTAATCAGAATTCTATACAGATGGAATTATTAAATAAATATTGTGGAAATAAGATCACGGTAAATCAGTTGCAGTTTAGCATTGCACATTGTGATATTATTGATTCCGGAATCAATGTAAATGTTCATAATGATGCAGGGACAAATAGAGATGGAGGGGTATTGGAATATAGTCGTTTGAAAGATATTACTATTCAGGCATGGTCGCCATTCCAATATGGAATGTTTGAAGGTGTGTTTTTAAATAATGAGAAATTCCCAGAATTGAATAAGAAACTTGATGAAATAGCTGAGAAATATGGTGTTTCTAATAATGCGATTGCTGTTGCATGGATATTGCGACATCCTGCTCACATTCAAACGATAGTGGGAACTACGAATAAAGAACGCCTTGTACAAATATGCAAGGCGTCAGAAGTAGTGCTTACCAGGGAAGAATGGTACGAATTATATATGGCGGCAGGGAAACAACTTCCGTAATTCTGTTTTAATTTTATTGATTGGTTTTAGTCAACATTTGGAGTGAGATTTTTAAATCTTACTCCTTTTTACATTAAAATAGTTAGTGGTGGTTTTATATCATGATTGCAATCATGTAGGATACTTTTAATATTTTAGAAAGCGGTCAGTTAATAATTTTTTTGAAAATAAATCCGTAATGCCGATTATTTTCCAACGGTATCTTCGACAGTAATTTTACCTTTTGAGTGTAATTCTAAATTTCTGTGATCATAGTAATGCGAGATTACATTAAGTTTAGATTATTTGTCATAATGAGATTCTCCTCCAGTGCGATGCTATATCATATCGTGAAATATTCGATTAGATAAGAATAGAAGACCGATGGTTGATAAACAAATATTAGGAGGTAACCATGAAATACAAGGCTTTAGAGGACTTTGAAAGTTATGAAAAGGTAGGTCAAGATGTTATAAGTTTGTATAAAAATAAAATTCCTGAGAAGCTATTAGATATTTGGGAGGAATATGGTTTTGGAAGTTTTATGGATAATTATATTAAAATTATCGATCCAAATGAATATAATGGATTGTTAAATGATTCATATTTTAGAGGCAAGGACTCTATTCCAGTAATGCTTACAGGATTTGGAGATATAATAACTTGGGAGAAAAATAGATACTTAGGTATTGTTAAATATCGTAAAGGAACATTTGATATTATTGAAGATGGATTTGAATACTTTTTAAATGATATAATGAATCCTGAATATGTAAAAGATTTTCTTGATAATTCACAATATAAAGAAGCTGTAATTGAAAATGGTAAACTTGATTTTGATGAATGTTTTGGATATGTGCCTTTACTACAGTTAGGAGGCAGTGAAAAAGTAGAAAATTTAAAAAAAGTGAAAATAAAAGAGCATCTGGAATTAATCACAAAAATGTTGACAATTAAATAATTGCTATCCCTAAAGTAGTATCACCGAGCAGGAAAGCCATAAAAGGTCTTCCTGCTTTTCTTATGCCTAAATTTGTAAATGGAAAGTCATTTTTAGTCCGCTTCGACTATACTCACGACTTAATGACTTCTTGATATGTTCAAATGAAATGAAATGTTTTTGTAGGCATTCTAAGTGAAATGTCCTGCAATCTAAATTAAAAAAGGAGGATCAAGCTATATGAAAGAGCGTAAATGTTCTTATTCAACACGAATAGGAAAAACAACTTTTATTGTAAATGTGAAACAATCTGAAACTGCCCAAAAGCCTTTGAATACAGTGTTTCAAGAGATTTGTAAGCACGAAGTATTGGAAGATTGTTCGGCGGATAAATCATCAATTTTAGAAAACCATAAAAAATCATCTTGACAAAGTCAATCCCGAAGGAACAGGATATCGTGCAAAGTCCAGATTTGCACGGTTTTATAATATTCCGGAAGCAATGTATCCAGAGAAGATGACCACGGAACAGTTGGCAGAGGCACTGGATGAGATTGCAGAAGCATTTGATCCGTATGAGTACCGGGATAATGTGGAGATCGGAGAAAATACGGTACAGGAAGTAATGCTGGATTTGAGAAGTGGGAGTATTCATTCCTATATTTCGTATCTGAAGGATATCGTAGACGAAGAAAGTGATCAGTCTGTTTGTGCAGGTGTATTGCTGGAAAGATTGAAAGCCTATGAACCGGAGTTTCCAAAAGATTTGGAGCCGATGGTGTATGTGAATTATTGTGAGAAAAGTGAGCTGGGAAATCCAAGATGCCAGAAGTTATCTGATTTGGATTCCAAAACAGTAGAACAGGACAAAGCCTGGTATGCTGATCGTGATCCAAACACCAACGAACCAAAAACGACAGCACAGATGTTTTTTACAGTATATTATGCTGAGAAGGGCGACAAGATGCTGCATCATTTTCAAGGTAAGATAGAGATTGGTACCGGAAACGGCGGTATCATTAGTCAGCTAAAGATGCAGAATGAAATGAAATTGACAGATGAAAGCTGGATTAGCTATCAGCAAGGAAAAGGCAATGAAGAGTACCAGAAGTATATGGAAGATCTGACGGATATGCAGAATCATGTGTTGGCGTATTTGCAGAGCTTTTGCAGTCTGGAAGAAAAAGGTGTGAAGGAACGCCGTGAACAGCAGGTAGCAGAGAAAACTGAGAGCAGAGAAGCTGTGACAAGAGCTGGCGTTGAAGCAAATACAACAGTTAAGGACGCAGGGAAAGCTGAAAGAAAGGCAGTAGCACAGAAAAAGGCAATGCCAGGAAAAGAAAAGAAACCTTCAATCTATAAACGCCTGGAAATCAATAAGAGAATCATCCAGGAAAAACAGGGAAAATATAAGCCGGAGAGAGGAACTGATTTGGGTGTAAGGACAGTGTAGTATAAGCATAATGAGTCGGAGGCCATGGATGATAACGTGGCTTCCGGCTTTTTTGCGTATTGTCGGAAGAATTATAAATGGTATAATGTTTGTAAATGAGATAAAAGAATGTCGCCTGTTATGCGACTTCCAAATGGAAAAAGTGTGTTATTCTGAGATCAAACAAGAGGCTAATAGAGTCAGGAGGATGACGTTATGAGTAAAAAAGGATATAGCAGACCAGGATTATTTGGATCCATAAACCATTATGATGCAAACGGAAAGAAAGTAGGCGAGAGCCGACCGGGATTCTTTGGTGGTATGAACGATTATGATGCAAATGGAAAGAAAATTGGACATAGTTCGCCTTCTTTTTTTGGTGGCATGAATCACTATGATAATAACGGGCACAAAGTAGGTGAGAGTCGTCCAGGATTCTTTGGCGGTTTGAACCATTATGATGATAAAGGGCATAAGAGGGGGCATAGCAATCCAGGATTTTTAGGTGGATTCAATCATTACGATGATTAAGAATTATAAAAGGCGGTACAGATTATGGCAGATCAGAAGCTGATTGATGAGGTAGGGAAATACATAGATAAGTATTATGAGCCGGTAAAAGATGATATCAAAATGGATAAAGAAATGAAATCCATTTTTGATAAAATTACAAAATTTCGGAAAAAGAGAGTTGAAGAAAAGGCTTTGCAGGAAGAGCCTGTAAAAGAAAGCAGTTTGTCAGAAGATATATTACCGGAAGAATTTGATGTTTCAACGATGCAGAAGACAAAAATACAAAAAGGTATGTCTTCTACGATGTCGGTAAACAGAAATATTGATAATTTGATGAATCAGTTGGAGGAAACATTTTCACAGAGATTACTCCGAATGATTGATGAGCGTGGTATGACTGATTCAGAAGCATATACAAAGGCGTATGTGGATCGTCGGCATTTTTCAAAAATCCGGAAAGATATCAATTATGTTCCAAATAAAAAAACGGTACTGGCTTTTACGATTGCTCTGGAATTATCCCTGGATGAAGCAAAGGATTTATTGGCAAGTGCCGGTTTCGCATTATCTAGAAGTTCCAAAACAGATATTATCGTGGCATATTTCTTGCAGAATAAGATTTATGACATGTTTGAAATCAATGATGTGCTGGATGCGTATGGACAGCCAGTGTTTTAACAAAATATTTTAGGTGCAATGTCACCTGACAGGCGACCAACCCAGTTGGTTCTGTAGATAAAATGTGATTAACAACAAATACCAGAGGAGGTAATCACATGAATACAGAATTAACTGAGTTGGTTTTTATTTTGGACAGAAGTGGATCAATGGGTGGTCTGGAAAGTGATACGATTGGCGGATTTAACGGCATGATCGCAAAGCAAAAGGCGCAGGGAAAGAAAGTAAATGTGACCACTATTTTATTTGATGATGAAGTAGATATCATTCATGACAGATTTCCGGTGGAGATCATCGAACCACTTACAGAAAAAGAATACTTTGTGCGTGGCTGTACCGCTTTATTAGATGCAGTTGGAACAGCAATTGAAAAAATGGAAAATGTACAGAAACATCTTCCGGAGGATCACAGGGCAGGAAAAATCATATTTGTTATTACTACAGATGGATTAGAAAATTCCAGTGAGCATTTCACACAGGAGCAGATTAGGAGAAAGATAGAAGCAAAGAAAGAGTGCGGATGGGAGTTTCTGTTTCTGGGTGCCAATATTGATGCAGGAAGAGAGGCTGAGAAGATAGGGATTGCCAGAAACAGATCTATAACATATGAAAATGATTCCAAGGGCGTTGAATTAAATTTTAAAGCTGTAGGAAAAGCAATTTCAAAAGTTGTTGAAAGTGATGCAATGATGGATTTTATGGACGATCATTGGGCAGATGAGATTCAGGCATACAAAGAAGGGAAAAAATAGTGGAAGATGTTAAAAGCGAAAAAATTGAATATCTGTTTCTTGATATAGAGTGGAATCAGGCACCAGGAACATCTGATCTGGATGGGCGGGAGGCAATTCAGATAGGGGTAGTAGTTGCTGATGAACAAATACAAAAAGTAAAAACATTTTCTAAGGCAATCAGATTAAGTGATCCAAAACTATTTAATAAAAAAACAGAAATCCTATCGCATACACCATTAGCAAATATTATGCAAGGCAACGAGGAAAAAGCAGTACTCGAAAAGTTTGTACAATCTTTTCCACAATATTGTCATTTAATAGTGTGGAGCAGAGATGCTTATGATTTATTCCTGAGAGATATGAGAAAATATGGTATCACGATAAAAAGGCACAGAGTAGTGGTTTTACAGGACGTTTTGAGAGTAATTGCAGGAAGTGGTAATGATCAAATTGGATTTGAAAATGCATTGATATGTTCTGGTATTGAGTATGTTCCAAATTATCTTCATTATGCGAAACATGATGCTAATTATCTCTATCAGCTTTTTTATCAATGTTTTCAACAATATAGTGGCATGACAGCTACAGAGAATTGCTATGCAAATGATGCTACGAGGATGTTACATACATAGAATTGTCGATATGTGCAAAGTATGTCGGCAGAAAGAAAAGTGGTAGTTCCTAAAAGTATGATTTTCAGAGGGTATACAGTGTGTAAATGCTGCGGTAAGAAGCAAAACTGGAAACGATTGGAGTGGGAATTTAATAGTATACAAAAAGCAAAAAACAAGAAAAACAGAGAAGATCTAAAACAGCTTCCACCTACGGAAAGTAATATAGAAAAAATCTGCAAATGGTTCCAGTTATCTTATAGTGTCAGTAGTAATGCTGTATTTGTAAGGACAGCCTTTTCAAGATGGATTGTTTATCTGCAGGAAGATAAGGTGAAAGAACTATTTCATGAAAATTACAGAACCAATAAATCTCAATATTTCAAAAAGCAGAAAATGAAATGTACAGAAGGATATCATAAACAAAAGCTGCCATCAGAGAATTTTTTTGAGGTGATCCAGTATATAAAATATCATGACGTAGGGACTGTGAAACGTATGTCAAAGAAAAGCAGACTGGAAAAATTACTGGAAATGGTAGAGATGGAATTGAAAATGAAAAATACGGAGGAAAAAGATTATGGCTATGACAACATGCCCGAATTGCGGCGAACAAATATCGGATAAGGCGAAGAAATGTGTGCATTGTGGAACAGTGTTGGTTCCAGAAGAAAAGAAATGCTGTCCGGACTGCGGAGCAGAACTGGAAGAAGGGATGGATACCTGTCCGAAATGTGGTTGTCCGATAGAAAATATTATTGAGACAGAAAAAACTCCACAGCAGGTAGAAGTCACCGGTGTGAAGATAACAAAAAAATCAAAGAAAATAATTGCGATTGCAACGATAGCAGTTATTGTTGTAGCAATTATCACAGCCCTTGGAGTACAGACACATAAGAAGAATGTCGCAGCAAAGGCAGAAGCTCAGAAGCAGAGTGAGGAATATGGTACCAATCTGAATATGGCAGCGTATTCCATGCTTTCCAGTGCCAGCGATGCAGAAACATGTGGAAATCTGATCAAGCAGGTGTGGTACAACGCTATCTATGAGGAAAGGAACAGTGCGACAGACAAATATACAAGACCAAATGGATACTATGTATCTGATTTTAATGAAGCACTGAAAAACCTCTTTTCAGACAGCAGTTTCAGCAGCCAGATAGCAGATATCAATGACAATAAGGATACCGTGAACTCGCTGATGAAGAAATTAAAGAATCCCCCGGAAGAGTATAAGGATGCATATGAATCATTATCAGAATTGTATGATGCGTATATATCATTGACGAATCTGGCGACAGATCCAACAGGAAGTTTACAGACCTATTCCCAGAACTTTAATGATGCAGATAATGAGACACTTAATTGCTACAATGCGCTGAAAATGTATTTGGAAGAATAGTAGAGAAAGACAGGCGATATACTTCAGAATTTTCAAATATAGTATTCGTAAAGTCGAAGTTTTGATTTGTACTTCTCATTGAAGAAATACATCAGATATGATACAATAATAAAGATTGAAAGTATCAGAACGGACAAGAAAAATATACTTTCTTAAATAAAAGAAAACCATAAGTTGTGTATATGTGTATAAATGAAGAGGTAGAAGAGATGGCAGTATCATACAACGGACTTTGGAAACTATTAATTGATAAAAATATGAAGAAAGTGGATATGATGAACCAGGTGGGAATCAGCAGCAGTACTGTGGCAAAAATGACCAATGGAGAGCTGGTTTCCATGAAGGTTCTGGAAAAGATCTGCGAGAAGTTAGATTGTGATTTCGGAGATATTGTCCATTATGAAAAAGAAAGAAAGGATGGTGGACAATAATGGAATACAGTGCAGGACTTACATCAAAATTATTCTGGCTGCAAGAGTCCAGAAAAACAGCAGGTTATATTCTGGAAGGACTTAGCAAGGTGGATATCCGCAAGATTGCCTGGGAGGAAAATATCTATCAGGTGAAAGCAGAATATCGAGCCTATGAGGTGTTAAATGGAACATACCGAAGGGTATCTGCCTTACCGGAAGCGGTATTACAGGCATTTATCACTTGTGATGTAGAAACCGCAAAGATTCTGAATCTGATTGCAATTTTGATGGACAGCAGATTATTTTTTGAGTTTTTACATGAAGTATACGACGAGAAGATTCGCTTAGGTGAAAAAGAGATCACAGACCGGGATCTGAATGTCTTTTTTGCAGATAAGGCAATGCAGAGTGATGTGGTTGCTGGCTGGACAGATACTGCAGTACGGAAGTTAAAACAGTGCTTTACCAGAATGATGTTTGAGGCAGGATTACTGGAAAGCAGCGCAAAACCAAGAACAATAAAGCCAATTCATATTGATTACCGGACAGAAGAATTACTGACTGCAAATGGGCTTGGAGAATACTTGAAGGCAGTGAAGGGAGGCTAAGGATGGCAAGATTAAGTTTGGAAGAAAGACTGAACCGGATTGAAGATAAGATTTCTGAAAAGTCTTTCCGTGAAAATAAAGGACTTGGAAATGAAGTCGGATATTATGTGTTTGATTACGATCCGAGAACTGAACTGGAAGTGCGCAATCATATCGCATATTTAAAAGACCGAATCAACAATGGAAATAAAGATTTTAAAATCATAGAATTTGACCTGTTTCATACGATGATTCAGGTGTTGGAGGAAGAAGGATATCTGGAAGCCTTCTTTGATCTGGAAAAAGATAATGGCTTTTTTGATATGGCAGACAGTCTGGTAGAGACATTGGGACTGGATGAAACGAACGAACTGAACCTGATTATCTCGAAGATTTTACAGGAAGATCTGACAGACAGCGTAATCTTTTTGACAGGAGTTGGAAAATGCCATCCGATCATTGCAAGCCATAATATTTTGAACAATTTACATCAGGTACTGGACAGTGTACCAGTTGTGATGTTTTATCCTGGAGAATACAGTGGCCAGGATCTGAAATTATTTGGGACCATGGATTCCAGAAATTATTACCGGGCATTCCGGCTTGTGTAAAGACGAAGGAGAAAAGAGTATGCAGATTAAAGAGATGTTTGAAAAACCGATTGACCGTGATATTAAGGGCGTCATCAAAGTAGGTCAGTCTGATGAAGAAAACGTATATCAGGAATTGGACGAATATGTAGTAACAAAAGAATTGTTAAAACATTTCCGTGATTTTTTCGATAACTATGAAAAGGGAATCCATAACAATACAGACAAAATGGGTGTCTGGATCTCCGGTTTCTTTGGAAGTGGTAAATCCCACTTCTTAAAGATTCTGTCCTACCTGCTGAAAAACAGTGTGGTAGAGGGAAAGAGAGCCATCGAATACTTTACGGATGGCAAGAAGATTGAAGATCCGATGCTTATTGCAAAAATGACCAATTCCGGAACCATTTCTTCCGATGTCATGCTCTTTAATATTGATTCCAAAGGTTCAGCAAAAGTTGGATCCGGTAAAGAGGCTATCGTAGAAGTATTTATGAAAGTCTTCAATGAGATGCAGGGATACTGCGGTTCGATTCCATATCTGGCAGAATTTGAACGCCAACTGGACAACGAAGGCAGATTTGAAGAGTTCAAAGAGAAATTTGAAGAGATCGCAGGGGCACCTTGGGAGAAGAAGAGACAGGCTTTTGCAGTTATTCAGGATAAAATCGTAAAAACAATCGTGGCTATGGATTTCATGAGTGAGGAGGCTGCCCGCAATTGGTGTAAGAATGCCAAGGGAAGTTATGACCTCAGTATTGAGAAGTTTGTATCTCTGGTCAAAGAGTACTGTGAGAAAAAAGGACCGAACCATCACGTTATTTTCCTTGTAGATGAGATCGGACAGTACATTGCGGATGATACCCAGTTAATGCTGAATCTGCAGACTATCGTAGAAGATCTGGGAACTGCCTGCAGAGGAAAGGCATGGGTGATCGTTACCAGCCAGGAAGATATTGACTCTATCACAAAGACAAAAGGAAATGACTTCTCCAAGATTCAGGGACGTTTTGATACCAGATTATCCTTGTCTGCATCCAATGTAGATGAAGTCATCCGGAAACGTATCCTGGAGAAAAATGAGATCGCAGAATCTGCATTGAAGCTGTTATATGAGCAGAAAGAATCTATTATAAAGAATTTGATTACGTTCACAGCGGATACTGCAGACAAAAAATTATATACAGATAAGATGGATTTCGCTGACTGTTATCCGTTTATCCCATATCAGTTTAATTTACTTGGACAGGTACTGACAGCGGTGCGTACTCATGGAGCTAGTGGAAAGCACTTATCCGATCAGTCCCGTTCTATGTTGGCACTGTTCCAGGAGTCTGCAATCCGGTTAAAAGACAGCCAGGAAGGTGTACTGGTACCGTTTAGCTACTTCTATGATCCACTGCATAAATTCATTGACCATCAGCACAGCCAGGTCATTACAGATGCAGAGGACAATAGCAGACTGGACGAGTTCGATGTGGAGTTGCTGAAAGTGCTGTTTATGATTAAATACGTCAAAGAGATCAAAGCAAATGTAGATAATCTTACTACGCTGATGATCTCCAATATTGACGATGACCGTATTGAAATTCGTGGAAAAATCGAAGAATCTTTAAAGAAACTGATCCGTGAGACACTGGTACAGAAGAATGGAGAAATCTATATCTTCCTGACCAATGAAGAGCAGGAAATCAATAATGTGATTAATAACGAATCGGTAGAAATGGGAGAGATTATCGGAGAGGCATCTACAGTCATCTTCGAGGAAATCTTTACAGATAAAAAATATCGTTACAGCAGCCGTTATTTATTCCCATTCAACCAGAAAGTAGATGACCGATATTTCAAGGGAAATCAGTCCAATGATATCGGAGTATCGATTATCACACCGTATGGAGAAGATTATCCGGATTCTGCTCTGCGTATGCTTTCTGCACAGGAGCATAGTGTGATTGTAAAATTACCGAACGATAGTACATTCCTGGATGAAATTACAGAATCCATTAAGATCTATAAATTCCTGAATAAAAATGCTTCTGGTGCAAGAGGAAGTTTTGACAGTATTCGCCGTGCAAAAGAAGATGAACGTATGGAAAAGAAAGACCGTATCCGTATCTTTATTGAGGAAGCTTTGAAGTATGCAGATATCTATGTCAATGGAGATAAAGCAAATATCGCACCAAAAGATCCTTCAAGCCGTATCAATGAGGCCCTTGGCAAACTGGTGGCCATGCAGTATAACAAGCTGACCTACATGGAGACCGCGCCGGAGCTTTCTGATATTGCGGCAGCATTTAATGGGAACGATGGACAGTTATCCTTCCTTGGAACCAGTGACACTACACCAAATAAACTGGCCCTGGAAGAAGTGATTCAGGTCATCGGTCTTAACAATGCAAGACATATGAAAACTTCTCTGAAATCCCTGCAGGATAAATTCGGGGCAGCTCCCTATGGATTTGATCCGAAAGACGTACAGTGGTTGGCTGCCATGCTCTTTAAGATGGGAAGAGTATCTTTGACTTATAACAGTCAGAGCTTATCTATGCTGTCCAATACCAAAGAGGAATTGGTAAGATATCTGACAAAGCGTGAGTTTGTGGAGAAACTGCTCATTGATATCAGAGAAAGAGCGACAGACGGACAGATCCGTTCGGTAAAAGAAGTATTGAAAGATTATTTTGGTTATTCCTTATCTAGTGATGATGACGATACCATTATGAAAACCTTCAAAAACAAGGCACAGGATAAACTGGATACCTTCGGGGAAATCATGATTGAATATCGTGTAAATCCGAAGTTGCCATGCAAATCATTAATGGAACAGGCGAAGAAGAATCTGGAAGAACTTCTGGCTATCAAAGAGCCGGTAGAGTTCTTTAAAACAGTAGATAAAAAGCGAGATGATCTGTTAGACGATGCAGATGATACTGCACCGGTATTTGACTTCTTCAAAGGCGGTCAGAAAAAGATCTTTGAAAAAGCACTGGAACAGATCCAGATGTTTGAAAACAGTAAGACCTATGTCCGTGAACAGGAAATTATGGATAATGTTGCCCAGATGGAAGCTATTGTAACAGCGAAAAATCCATTTAGCCAGATTCAGAAACTGCCGGATATGTCTGTGAAATTCGTACAGCAGTATGGAGCCTTACTGGAAAAAGAAGCAGAAGAGATGCGTCCAATTGTAGAAGATGATCTGGAAAAAGTATTACATACACTGGATGAGAAAGAATTCGCCGCTGTATTCAGAGACAAGTTCGTAAATGCTTTTGCAGAACTGAAGCAGAAGCTGGATACATCCCATGAGATTGCATCTGTTAAAAATATCAGACTGGAAAGTGATACTTTGAAGCTTCGCTGTATGGATGAGATTACAGAATATGAAGAAGCACATAGTCCAAAACCGGCACCGCATGTAACCCCGGTGACACCACCGACAGGTGGCGGTAATATAGAACCACCGAAACCGGTAACACCGCCAGTGCAGCCAAAACCAAAGAAACGTAAGAACGTATCCATTAGTAACGTGGCAGGTGCGAGAACCTATTCGATTGAGAATGAACAGGATATTGACAAGTTCCTGGCAGAGATGAAGAAAAAATTATTAAATGAGCTGGATGAAAATACGATTATTACATTAAGTTAATCATTCCGGTAGGAGGAAACAATACATGAACAAGAATGCGATAAAGAAATTTGCCATAGAAGCAAGAAAGAAGTTGATCGATTCGGTTACAGATAAAGCCGGTATGCTAGGCATTACAGAAAAATCCTGTAGTGAAGCAATCACAAAAGGACCAGATTTTGAAGTATATCAGACGGTTGCAGGAACAGAGGTAACACTGAATAAAAGGCAGTGTGAACAGAGAAGACGACTGGTATCACAGATTGAATCCCGTGGATTTGAGGCTGTCGTAGAAGAAGTAGCTTATACCTGGTTCAACCGAATCTGTGCAATCCGTTTTATGGAAGTGAACGACTATCTTCCAAACAGAGTTCGTGTACTTTCCTCTGAAAAAGAAGGAAAGATGGAACCGGATCTCGTGACACAGGCACCAGATGTTGATTTAGACCTGACTGCACAGGAAAAAGAAGAGATCATCAATTGGAAAATGAGCGGTACATCAGAAGATACGGATAAACTGTACTGCAAATTATTCCTGAAACAGTGTCATCAGCTACATGATATCCTGCCGGGACTTTTTGAGGCAGACTCTGATTATATGGAATTGCTGTTTGGTATTTCCTACACCAATAAAGATGATGTCATTTATATGCTAGTGAATCCAGAGACAGGTATTCCAGAAGCTGATTTTAATGTATCTACACTGGATGACGAAGGTAATTCGATAGGACAGGTAGAAATTATCGGATGGTTATATCAATATTATATAAATGATCCGAAGGATGCACTGATAAATGCAAAAAAACAGTATAAGAGTAAAGATGTACCGTTTGTTACGCAGATTTTTACTTCAGACTGGATTGTAAAATATATGGTTCAAAACAG
Organism: Faecalimonas canis; assembly: GCF_054601575.1. Taxonomy (NCBI): domain Bacteria; kingdom Bacillati; phylum Bacillota; class Clostridia; order Lachnospirales; family Lachnospiraceae; genus Faecalimonas; species Faecalimonas canis. The sequence continues at coordinate 15,778 of NZ_BAAHSI010000003.1, forward strand.
TTTGGGGCGAGCTTGGATAGAAACAACAAATGAAGATCCAGTAGAAATGGGATGGGATTATTATCTTGCCAATGATGATGTTAAGGAAGATAAACGGACTTTTATAAATCCAGAGGATATTAAAATAATAGATCCTTGTATGGGAAGTGGACACATTTTAGTATATGCGTTTGAAGTTTTAATGCAGATATATGAGAAATGTGGTTATGGAAAGAATGAGGCGGCAGAACTGATTTTAACTAATAATTTATATGGATTAGATATATCAAAACGTGCATATCAATTAGCGTATTTTTCAATTATGATGATAGCAAGAAAATACTGCAGAAGAATATTTAAGAAAAAAATCAGTTTAAATATTTGTTGCTTGAATAATATGGAAAGATTAGACGATCATGTTATTCAATTCATAGCAAATGGAAATAATGAATATAGTGATATATTAAGCGAAATATCAGAAATATTCAAGAATCTTGGAGAAATTGGAAGTTTAATTACACCTTTTACAAGAGACTATACAGGGGTACTAGAACGTATCGAAGAGATTGAGCGAGTATATTGTGATGATTTGATTTCGTTTTCTTATCAGAAATATGCAGTTGAAGTTGTGAAAGATTATTTAAAAATTGCTGGGATTTTAATAAATAAATATGACGTGGTAATAACAAACCCTCCATATATAGGAAATAAATTCTTGCCTAAAGAACTAAAAGTATTTATTGAAAATAATTACAAAAAATATAAAAGTGATGTGTTTTCAGCATTTATTGTACGTATAATTGAAATGTGTAAGAAAGATGGAGCAATTGGAATGCTTACACCTTATGTGTGGATGTTTATAAGTACTTATGAAGAAATTAGAAAAAAAATCTTGAGTGAAACAACTATCACATCGCTAGTTCAACTTGAGTATAATGCGTTTGAAGCGGCTTGTGTTCCAGTTTGCACTTTTACACTAAAAAAACAAATTGGAGATAAAGCTTATGGTGAATATGTAAGGTTATCAGAGTTCAAAGGGGCAGACAATCAGTCAATTAAAGTATTAGAAGCGGTGAAAGACTGTAATTGTGGATATAGATTTAAATTTAATCAGGCACAATTTAATACTATGCCGGGGATGCCTATTGCTTATTGGGTTAAAAATGCAATAATAGATTGCTTTAAGGTAGGAAAAAGAGTTGATTCTTTTGCAGAACCTAAACAGGGACTTGCTACAGCAGATAATAATAGATTTTTAAGATTGTGGTTTGAAGTTGATAGAAACAAAATTTGTTTAAAAGCAAGAAATTGTGATGAGGCAAAGAAATCATTGCTTAAATGGTTTCCATATAATAAAGGTGGTGGATTTAAAAAATGGTATGGAAATAATGAATATATAATCAATTGGGAAAACGATGGCATGGAACTCAGAAATTTTAAAGGAAGTGTAATAAGAAGTCCACAATATTATTTTAAAGAAGGAATATCGTGGTGTAAAATTACCAGTAGTAATTTTTCTATGCGATACGTGCCTCATGGTTTTTTGTTTGATGTTGCAGGGTGTACCTTGTTTACGGATCAAGAGCAATTGTTTTATTTGCTTGGATATATGAATTCAAAAGTGAATTCTTATATTTTATCACTAATTAGTCCGACACTTAATTTTGAAGTAGGACATATTGGAAGTTTACCAATTCTTTTTAGCAAGAAATATAAAGATGAGATTGAAATATTAGTAAAACAGAACATAGAATTATGTAAAAAAGATTGGGATTCATATGAGAAGAGTTGGGATTTTGAAAGAAATCCACTAATCGGGGAAAAAGGATTACTATCAGAAATATATGCTGAATATTGCGAAGAAAAAAAATTTGAATTTTTAAAAGTCAAAGAAAATGAGAAAAGAATAAATGAAATATTTGGTGAAATATATAATGTAAATGCAGTTATTTCGGCAGATGTGGAAGATGACGAAATTACTATTAGTAAACCCAATTATATAAATGACATGAAAGCATTGATTTCGTATGCAGTGGGATGTATGCTAGGTCGTTATTCGATTGACAAAAGTGGGCTTGTTTTTGCGGGCGAAAATTGGAATAATCTAGATTCTGAAACTTTTCCTGTGGATGCGGATAATATTATACCCATTTGTGATGAAGAATACTTTGATGATGATATAGTTGGAATGTTTGAAAGATTTATTGCAACTACTTTTGGAGAAGAGAATGTTAAGGAAAACATGTTATTTATTTCCCACGCTTTATCTAAAGAAGACGATTATAAAAAGATTTTCAGACAGTATTTCTTGAATGATTTTTATACGGATCATTGCAATCTGTATACTTCAAGAGGTGCAGGAAAACGACCAATTTACTGGCTTTTTGACAGTGGAAAGCAAAATGGATTTAAAGCACTGATTTACATGCACCGTTATGATGCAGACACTGTTGGTAGAGTAAGAACCGATTACTTACATCGAGCACAGAAATATGTAGAGACAGCTATGCAGAGTGCTCAGTATACCATTGACAATGCATCATCAGTCTCAGAAAAATCAAAGGCAACCAAAGCAGTGACGAAATATACAAAGCAGCTTGCAGAAATGAAGATTTATGATGAAGCTATTGCTCATATTGCCAATAAGAGAATTGAAATTGATCTGGATGATGGCGTGAAAGTAAACTATGAGAAATTCCAGGGAGTGGAAGTTGCCCAGGAGGGAAAGAAAGCTTTAAAAGTGGATCTTCTGGCAAAATTAAAATAGAAAGTGGGAAGACATAGATGGATTTATTAAATATACAAGATCAGTTGAATACAGAGTTTTCCAAAGAAGAAACTCGTATTATATTCTGGTTTGATGATAAAGGAGAATATGAAGACGAAGTATCTGAACTGCAATTGGATAATGCAAAATTACATATTTTGGATGGAGTAAACTGGTTTTATTCCAAATGGTTATTAAATGAATCAGATACAGAGAGTAAGTATCTTGTATATGCACCATTTCCAAAACCAAGTGATGTAGAGAATCCATTGGCAGATATGTATTATTACTCGGTTCCGTACTACACGGACCGGGTATCCCAGATGTCGCAGGAAATTGGAATTGATAACCGATTTAAAGAACATCTGGCACAGTACAGTAACTTCTGGAAAAATAAGAATCGTATCGAGAAGTTTAAGGAGCTTGGCATAGACCATTTCAATGTGGAAACTATTGATATTGGTCTTATTGCCGTGCTTACAGATGTGAAGACTCCCAATTTTGAAGAGATTACAAGACAGTTATTATTAAACGATAGCGCTGCATACATGAAAGCACTTGAGGATAATGGACTTTTAGAAAAGTTTTGGGAGTTATGTGAGAAGTATTTCGGATATCAGTCTGAAAATCCGAACGTAGATGATCTGGCAGCATGTATGATCTTGACTTATGCTTCAGTAGCATTGAAAGATACGTTGCCGGCTGTGCTGAAATCTTACGTTTTGAAAAAAAAGAATGATGTGGTGGTCTTTGTCCGGAATCTGATGGACAATGTACTTTATCAGGATGCGTATGATGCGTTATCAGAAAAAGTGGACAAGACATTACGAGTTGTATCCAGAATCCGGGATGAATTGAAAAAGGATGCGGACAAAGCAAAAGATCAGTCTGCACAGCTTCTGGATATCGCAAACTGCGATGCTTTTCGAGGACTGGATAATATCTTAATTGACTGGGTACTGGATCAGCTGAATGATGAAATCCTGGATGCTCAGATTGATGGCATGAACATTGCACAGATTGCAGAGCAGCGAACAGCAAAGTCCTGTCATTTTGGAAATGTATATAAAAAAGAATATCAGGCAATCAAATATGCTTACCAGATGATGAAGGCGGTATCTGTTCAGGAAGTGACCAGTGATATTAAGACTATGGTAGCCGATTATCAGAAACAGACATATTTGGTTGATTCTTATTATAGATGGTTTTACAGTGCCTATGACTGTATAGAAGAAAAAGAGAGATTTTCACAGGTAAGAGAACGGATTGAGAATATGTATTCCTTTACTTATCTGCAGAAAGTAACACCGAAATGGAATCAGGAATTGTCAGATAATCTGATGGCAGATACCGGATTAAAACGTCAGGAAGATTTTTATCGTAATTACCTGAAGGCTTATGAAGGAAAGAATCGTGTCATCGTTATTATTTCTGATGCTTTCCGGTATGAGTGTGCAAAGGAATTGATGGAACGATTAGAATTGGATGAAAAATGCACACCGAAATTGGAGTGTATGATTAGTGGACTACCGTCTGTAACCTCAGTGGGAATGGCAAGTCTTTTACCACATAAGGAATTACAGGTAGATGATAAGTTGAATGTCACAGTAGACGGACAGAGTTGCGGTGATCAGGCATCCAGAGACAAGATCTTAAAAGCACAGAATGAAAATAATGTGGCATTAGCTTTTGATGAAGTGGCAAGTGCAAATAAAGAGAAGATCCGTGAATTGCTGCAGAAAAAGAATATCGTATATATTTATCACAATCAGGTGGATGCGCGTGGTGATAAGTCTGCCAGTGAAAATGAAGTATTTACAGCGTGTTCAGAAGCAATCGAAGAGATTCATAAGTTGATCAAGAAACTGACCAGCTATATATCGGCACCGAAATTCTTTATCACAGCAGATCATGGCTTCTTGTATAAGAGAGACAAGCTACATGAATTTGATAAAGTATCCTATGACCGGGAAATTTGCGCATATTCCAATAAACGGTTCTTACTTACAACACAAAAAGTAAACGAACCGGGAATGAAGTCCAGATTGATGGCATATATGAATAACTTATATGTGACGACACCGATTGGAGCAGACATATTCAAAGTAGCCGGTGGTGGACAGAACTATGTACATGGTGGTTCTTCTCTTCAGGAAATGTTGATTCCGGTAATTGAACTGACAACAAATACCAGAGCAGTTGTTTGCGATTATGTAGACGTGATACTGACCTCTGTGAACCGAAAAGTAACGAATCTGATTACTTACTTTGATTTTATCCAGACAGAAAAAGTGACTGATACCATGAAAGCAAGAAGTCTGGTGGCATACTTTACGACGGAAGGTGGAGAAAAGATATCTTTTGATGTACCGATTGTTGCAAACAGCCGGGAAGATGCACCGGAGAAAAGAACATTCCATGAGAAATTTACATTGAAGTCCAGAGAATATAAGTATGGTGACAAGTACTATCTGGTACTGGCAGATGTGAATGATGAGAAGAATATTTTACAGCAATATGAATTCATGATTGATATTGCATTTGTGGATGATTTTGGGTTTTAGTTGATAAGTTGAAGATGAGGAGGTCAAGATATGTTAAGAAAATTACACATACAAAATTTCAAAGGGTGGAAAGATACAGGAATGTTTGATTTAGCCCCTATAACAGTATTATTTGGTAGTAATAGTTCTGGTAAATCTAGTATTGGGCAGTTTTTGGTTATGTTGAAACAAACTGTAAGACAATCGGATAGAAAAACTGTGTTATTGTTGAATGGAGACTCTGTGGATTTGGGATCTGTATCGGATATATTTTATGCTCATGATTTAGAGGGAAATATGAAATTTGAATTTCGCTGGGATATGGATACTAAAGCAGTAATTGAAAATTCTAATAAGAGAGAAAGCTATAATCAAATTGAATTTGAGGGTGACATTCAAGTAAGTGATCCGGAAACGCAATATCTGGAAGTAAATGAGTTCAAATATCGATTGTATAATGACGAAACGCTTAAGTTAACGGTAGGAATGAAAAAAGAAACAGAAGAGGAGAGTAATAGAAATTATGTTTTAGATTCAGATCGTGATTTTAAAAGAACAAAAGCAGGAAGGGGCTGGAAATTAACAGAGCCAGTAAAATTTTATGGGTTTTCGGATGCTGCTTTAGCCTACTATAAGGATTCCGACTTCCTTCAAGATTTGAATCTCCATCAGGAAGATTTTTTCTCCAAATTTTATTATTTGGGACCTATGCGTACAAAAACTAAAAGAAGTTATAGTTGGTCTGGTGTTAATCCTGAAAGTGTCGGTGATGCAGGAGAGAATACAATAGCGGCAATTTTATCTGCGAAGAAACAAAATAAAAAATTGAAATTTCCACATAGCAATTATAAGGAATTTGAAGTTATAATCAGTGAATCATTGAAAAAGATGGGGTTGATAGAGGAGTATAGAATTGAAAAAATAGGAGAGAGACAAGAATATGAAGTAAAAGTTAGAATAAAAGGGGCAGATCAATTTGTGGGATTGCCAGATGTAGGATTTGGAGTTTCACAGGTTTTACCAGTAATTGTTCAATTATTTTATGCCCCGGACAATTCGGTTATTTTTATTGAACAGCCAGAAATTCACCTTCATCCTAATGCACAGGCACTATTGGCAGATGTAATAATAGATGCTATTAACATGCGTGAAAATCAGAAAAAACGTAGAGTACAAGTTATAATAGAAACACATTCTGAACATTTGTTAAGAAGATTGCAACGTAGGATATCGGAAGAAGAAATTAAAACATCAGATGTGAAAGCATATTTTGCAAAGAATAATCAGAAGTCATCTCAACTGGAGGAACTAAATGTTGATGAGTATGGAAACATATTAAATTGGCCGGATGGTTTCTTTGGAGACATGGAAAAGGACATGTATGAACAAGCAATGCGTGCAATGGACAGACGAATTGCCAAGGAGAATATTTAATATGAATAAAATAATTTTAGATACGAATGTTCCAGCTAAAGCAGCGGTTGCTCCTGAGTTGTGTCCAGCGGAAGAACTAAAGATGCAAAAGGCATGTATGGAGTATATTGGAGAACTTACAAAAAATAAAGATAAAAAACTGGTGCTGGATTTGGATCATGAAATATGGAAGGAATACCATACAAATGTATATGGAAATAGCAACATGGGAAAAATCTTTTTTAAATGGTTGTACGAATATTATGCAACAATTTTGCCAGAGGATAATATAAAATTGCATAAAGATTCAGAAGGAAAATATCAGGAATTTCCATACGATGAGGATACGCAGGAATTTGATGAAAGTGATAAAAAATTTGTTGCATTATCTAATGCGCATCAAGAAAAACCACCAATTATTGAAGCTGCAGATGGCAAATGGCTTGGCTATGAGAAAAGTTTTGCAAAATATGGTATACATATACAATTTTTAGATAGGGATTATGCTCAAAAAATGTATGAGCAAAAAATCTTAAATAAGAGGGCTGATTAAATGTTTTTTAAGTTTCCATCTACTCCATATATTGAAACAGATATGAGTTTTCAAAGAAGTGATAAAATTTTATCAAAAAGTGAAGTAAGGGATATTTTAAGCAAACCTGTCACAATAGAAGAAAAAATAGATGGTGCTAATCTGGGAATTTCTTTTACCGCTAATGGAGAGATTCGGTTACAAAACCGTGGCTCATATCTTATGAAACCATTTGAGGGACAGTGGAAACCATTGAATAATTGGATAAACTGTCATGAAGAAAAAATATTTGATGTGTTAATGGATGAGTTTATCCTTTACGGAGAATGGTGTTATGCTAAGCATTCAGTTTATTATGATAATTTACCGGATTGGTTTATAGGATTTGATATTTTCGACATTAAAAGAAGACGTTTTTTGTCGGTTCAACAAAGAAATCTTATGTTGAATCAGATGAATGTGAAAATAGTTCCGAAACTTGGATTTGGTACCTATAATGTATGTGATTTGTCAACTTTTTTCAAAAAATCAAAATATGGAAAGGATTATTGTGAGGGGATATACATTCGCCAAGATGAAGATGGATATTTGAAATACAGAGCCAAAATGGTAAGAAAAGAATTCAAACAAAATATTGTAGAACACTGGTCGAAAGGAAGACTCCAATGTAACAAAGTTCATTGGAACTGATGATTGCAATTATATTTATACAAGAAATTTATAGTAGCTATGAAGGAGAAGCCAATCATGAACGAGTATGAAACTTCTTCGGATAATATAACCGAAGACAAGCGAGAAGAAATAAAACAAAAGCTCCGTCAATACTATGACGGTCGTATAGTACGAAAGGATTTAACAAAATCTATCCGTGAAGGCGCTAATGTTCCGGTCTATGTGCTGGAATACCTCCTCGGACAGTACTGTAATTCCGATGATGATGAAATCATTGAAGAAGGGGTAGAGAACGTAAAGCGTATTTTGAGAGATAATTATGTGCGCCCGGATGAAGCACAGAAGATTCTCTCTCTTTTGCGTGAAAGAGGTAGTTATACCGTGATTGACCGTATTACGGTTGTGTTAAATACGAAAGAAGATCGTTATGAAGCTACTTTCTCTAACCTGGGTGTGAAAGGAATTCCGATTCACCCGGATTATGTGAAAGATTATGACAGACTGCTCTGTGGTGGTATCTGGTGTATCCTGCAGATGGAGTATGAGTTTATTGAGGAAGATAAGAAGAATACACAACCAATCCGTATCCGTAAGCTGACACCAATCCAGATGCCGCATGTGGATATGGATGAAGTGAGAAATGGAAGAAAAGCATTTACAAAAGAGGAATGGATGGATATCCTGCTTCGTTCGACTGGTTTGGAGCCTGAAAGCTTTAGTGAGAGAGCAAAATGGCTGTTGATTGCACGTATGATTCCATTGGTAGAGAATAACTTCAACCTTTGCGAGTTGGGACCACGTTCTACCGGTAAATCTTACATATATGAGCAGATTTCTCCGAATAGTATTCTGGTTGCCGGAGGGCAGACAACAGTTGCTAATCTCTTCTATAACATGTCCAACCATACAGTAGGTCTTGTGGGAATGTGGGATTGCGTGGCTTTTGATGAGGTTGCCGGCATTAAATTCAAGGATAAAGATGGTATCCAGATCATGAAGGGATATATGGCATCCGGAGCATTTTCACGAGGAAAAGCAGAGATTCAGGCAAAGGCTTCTATGGTATTTGTAGGAAATATCAACCAGAGTGTGGATACCCTTTTGAAGACATCCAGTTTATTTGATCCATTTCCACCAGAAATGGGAACAGATACTGCATTTCTGGATCGTATGCATTGCTATATTCCAGGCTGGGAGATTCCGAAATATAGGCCAGATTCATTCACCAATGATTATGGATTTATTACAGATTATCTGTCTGAGTTTATGCGTGAGTTGCGTAAAGATAGCTACAGTGATCTGATGGACAAGTATTTCCGTCTTGGAAACAACCTGAATCAGCGTGATACCATTGCAGTCCGCAAGATGATTTCCGGATTTACAAAACTGTTGTATCCGGATGGAGAGGTAACGAAAGAAGAATTGCGTGAAATTGTGGAGATTTCACTGGAACTTCGTCGCAGAGTCAAAGAGCAGTTGAAAAAGATCGGCGGCATGGAGTTCTATGATGTGAATTTCTCTTATACAGATAATGACAGTTTTGAGGAGCATTATGTTTCCGTTCCAGAGCAGGGCGGCGGCAAGTTAATTCCGGAAGGCATGGGAAAACCAGGATCTGTTTATACCGTTTCCAAATCAAAGACAGGTATGATCGGTTGCTATATGCTGGAAACACAGATGATGCCTGGAAATGGAAAGCTGACTTGTACTGGCATTGGATCAGGAAAAGAGCCGAAAGAGGCAACAAATACAGCATTTAATTATTTGAAAGCAAATGGAAACCGTATTTCCGGTCAGATCAGTACCACAACAAAGGATTATATCATTAACTATCAGGATATGCAGGGCATTGGAATGACAGGAAACCTGGCATTGCCGACGTTAATTGCAATCTGTTCCGCAGCACTTGGAAAGACACCATTGAACAGCCTTGCAATTCTTGGTGAAATCAGTATTGGAGGTACTCTGATCAAGGTAGATGAGCTGGCAAGTACACTGCAAGTATGTCTAGACAGTGGAGCGAAGAAAGTATTATTGCCAATTACTTCTGCAGGTGATCTGGGAACTGTACCATCAGATTTGGTTGGTGCATTTAGCTTGATTTTCTATTCTTCCGCAGAAGAAGCAGTATTTAAAGCACTTGGTGTGGAATAAGACATGAGAATAGTACAAAAGCAGATAAGAAGGTGATGAGTTATTTTTGAACAGGATTTTGAAGAGATGTTGCGGCAACACCAGGCATTTCTTGATGATAGAAAGAAATTTACGGCATTGGTAAAAGACTTATTTCCAGATCAGGCGAAGAATGTCAATTTATTGCTGATGGCATATAACATGGGAATTGCGCAGGATATTCAGACTGCATCCCACATCAATAATACCTTTGCATTCCGATATGTGAAGCAGCTTATGGACGATTTTGGCATGAGCCGTGTTAATGCAGACTGGATTGTTTCAGTATGGTGTGCATGCTATGGGGCAAAAGTGCTGGGAAAAGCCTGTGACATTTCCATTCAGAAGCAGGGAAGCGGACCGGCAATTCAAGGAGAACAGTCATCTTCTGGCAGATCTTATGGGGATCTATTTACATATGAAAAAAGCCGTAGAGGAAAAGGTCTTGCAGTGACTGGATTTCGTGGAGATAAGAACAAAACGATTATTTTTCAGAATAAATCCGGGAATACGCCGGTGGTGGAGATCGCAGATGACAGCTTCAGTAATTCTCCGACAGAGGAAGCCATTCTGACAGAAGGAATATCCTATATTGGACGAAATGCTTTCTCGGAATGTAACAAACTGCATCAGGTGGTATTACCGATCAGTATCGAAGAGATTGAAGATTTTGCTTTTGAAAATTGTAGCAGTCTTAAATCAATCTCGTTGCCTATGGCATTAAAGACAATTGGGGATGGTGCGTTGAAAGGAACTGGCTTGCGGACAATCGAGATTCCTAAGAGAGTGTTCTGGTTAGGTGATGGATTGCTGGCAGACTGTCAGTCTATGGAGAGAGTGACAATTCCTGAGAATATAGGTAAAATACCAGATCGTATGTTTGAAGGCTGTACGAATCTAAAAAAAGTGGAATTACATGAAAAACTAGGAGTCATCGGTGAACGTGCATTTTTTGGCTGCAGTTCCTTAGATTTTATTGTGATCCCGGACAGTGTAAAACAGATCGGGCAGGATGCTTTTACTAATACAGATAAACAGTTTATTATTCAATGTTCTTTTGGCTCTTATGCAGAGGAATATGCCAGAAAGAACAAATTCAAATATCAGCTGGTATAGCATAAGTTTCAGATTGTCGCCTGCTATGCGACAACGAAAGAGAAGATTTACGGTATATTGACTGGGTAAAGAGGTGAGAGGATGGGACTTTTTGATGCACTATTTGGAAATCGGAACCAGATTCCTACGGTGACAACGATTTTGCCAGATGCGGCAAGACAGGAGATTATTGCCGGCAGACTTCCAATTTTAAATACAGACAAACTGTTCCTGAAACGTGGAGAGAAAATCCATTTTATTGATAAGGCAGTTAATCTGGAAGAAAAGACAGTAAAGCAGTATCGGCATTATGGGCATAGTAGTCCCGGATTATTTGAAGGAACTCGTTGGAGTTCTGGAAGAGGAAAGACTGTTGAACATACAGAACTTGTGCAGCACCGGGGAATCTTATATATAACGAATCAGAGAATTGTATTTCAGGCAACCAAATGGGGATTTGATAAGACCTATCGTTATCTGACCGCAATTACTCCATACAGCAATGCCTGTGAAATGCAGTTTGGAAATAAATCTTATTGCATGATCGTGGCGGATGGAAGTGTAGTAAATCAGGTATTGCAGTTGATCAAACAAAGGAGGCAGATACCATAATGGAAGGACAATTAAAAAATGGAACAATTCTCACTTCAGAGAGTGGAAATAAGTATGAGGTAGTCAGTCTTCTGGGAGCCGGTGGACAGGGAGAAGTCTATGATGTGAAATGTGGCAGCAATCATTATGCTTTGAAATGGTACTTTAAGGGAAGTGCTACCGAGCGTCAGAAAAAGATTCTGGAAACAATTATTGCAAAAGGTTCACCGGATGAAAGTTTTCTCTGGCCTATGGAGCTGATTGTACCTGCTAAAAGTGATCTATACGGTTATATCATGCCTCTTCGACCGAAAAATTATAAAAGTATCGTGGATCTGATGAAGAAACGTGTAAATCCATCTTTTTATACGCTGTGCAGAACTGCTTTTAATTTGACCAGAGGTTATCAGAAACTACATGCTATGGGAGCTAAGTACCAGGATATTTCTTTCGGAAACTTATTCTTTAATCCGGATAATGGAGATGTACTGATTTGTGACAATGACAACGTATCCTTTGATAACAGCAAGCCAGGTGGAGTCCTTGGTACACCGGGATTTATGGCACCAGAGATTGTAAGAGGAGAAAAACGACCATCCAAAGATACAGACCGATATTCACTTTCCGTGCTGTTGTTTTATCTTTTTATGGTGAATCATCCACTGGAAGGAAAATTGGAAGCAAGTATTCGATGTATGGATATGGCAGCCAGAGTGAAACTGTATGGTACAGATCCGGTATTTATCTTTGATCCGAATAATAAGACGAACAGACCGGTGAAAGGAATTCATGATAACGCTACCATTTACTGGCCGTTATATCCGGAAAAACTGAGACAGATGTTTACGAAAGCATTTACAGTTGGATTGAATGAGCCAAGCAAACGTATTACGGAGCCGGAATGGATGACGTTATTCTCTAACATGATGAGCGGAATGTTGCAGTGTTCCTGTGGTGCACAGCTTTTTTATGATGAAGATTTGGAAGCGAAAGGTGTAACACATACCTGCTGGAACTGTGGAAAAGCTGTACAGGTACCCAATAAGATCATCATTGGGAAAAATCAGGTACTGTTAAATCAGAATACAAAGTTGTTACATCATCATGTTTACGATGATTTTGATATGGATACAGTCGTAGGATCCGTGGTTCAGAATCCGAAGAACCCGGCACTCTGGGGAATCCGAAATGAAGATAAAGTGAACTGGACGTATCAGAAAGCAGACGGTACACAGATCCCGGTTGCACCAGGAAAAACAGCCGGGATTGCAAAAGGTGTAAAGATTATATTCCCTGAATCAACAGGGGAGTTCAGATAATCGCTTAAAGGAGAATGGGGAATGGTATCAGAGGATAAAATGCAAGAAGAGATTGATAAAGCAACAGCAGCCTTGGGAATGCAAAAGGAGTTAGATCTTTATTCAATATTGCTTAGAATTAAGTATGCTAAAGATAGAGAAGAAGTAATTGATAGAGAAGTTAAAGTTTGCAGAGCAAAGTTGGAACATGCATGGCAAATAGATAAGAAGATACTTGATGATTTACAAGTTGGATGTGAAAAGATAGGGGGATAAGAAGATGGAAGTATTACAAAGACCAGGTGGAGAATTGGCAACAAGACCGATTCATTTCTTTTGGGTAGTAGATTGTTCAGGATCTATGTACAGAGAGAAAATTGGAATCGTTAACAATACAATTCAGGAGTGCATACCGGAAATGCGTTCGGCAGCGGACAATAATCCGAATGCACAGCTTTTAATCCGTGCCTTACAGTTCTCATCAGGTGCAAGCTGGATTACAACCACTCCGGTACCTGTTGAAGATTATGGATGGGAAGATATGGATGCAAATGGGCTGACAGAGCTGGGGAAAGCATTTGATCTTTTAGCGGCACAGCTGAGCATTCCGCCAATGCCGGAAAGAGCATTACCGCCGGTTATAGTACTTCTTTCTGATGGACAACCTACAGATGATTATAAAAGAAGTCTGGAAAAATTGAAAAAATTACCATGGTTTAGAAAAGCAGTTAAAATTGCAATTTCCATTGGTCAAGATGCAGATGATGACGTGTTAGTTGAGTTTTGTGGGAATAATGAATTGGTTTTACAGGCAAATAATGCGGCAGCCCTTGCAAAAATGATTAAATGGGCATCTACGACAGCATCTATGGTATCGGCTCCATCAAGCAAGCCAATAAACTCTGTACCAGCTTCTGCACCAGTGGCTACTGCATCTGGAACAGCATCAGGAGCTTCCGTAGCTGCTTCCGCACCGGCAGATGATCCTTTTGGGCCTGTAAACAATGGGGCACCGCTGGTACTTGATATGAGTAACATTCCAAATCCAGATGATTTTGATGAAGGCGCTGTCTGGTAAGAAGAGGAGGAGTCGGATGAAACGCTATATATGTGATGGAATCGTCAAAGGTGCGACTCATGTAAGAAATCAAACGCCTTGCCAGGACAATAAACGAATCGTAGAAATATCAGATAAAATTGCGATCATTGCAGTTGCAGACGGACATGGAAGTTCCAAATGTCCCAGAAGTGACAGAGGATCTATGATTGCTGTGAATTCTTTCTATGAAGTGATGAAGAACTATCTGAAAGTCTATGGAGAGGATGAAACAGGACTGTCTAATCTAATCACTTTCCTTAATCGGGAAGGTGACATGCGCTTCGCTCAGGATGTATGTGAAGAATGGCAGGCAAGGGTGAAACAGTCTTTTTATAAAAATAAAGTAGATGGAATGACCGATGAAGATGGAAATATTAAGTGGCCATCCGTATTTTCTCTGTACGGAACAACGCTGCTTGGAATGCTAGTGACAGACAGCTTTGTATTTTCCTTCCAGATCGGAGATGGTGATATCAGTGTTGTGTTAAAAGATGAAGTCGCACCGCTGGTAGAACCAGAGAAATTCCTTGGAACAGAAACACATTCCCTTTCAAAACCGGATGCATGGAGAAAAGCAGTGGCATCGGTGCGGAGACGGGAAATGGAAAGTAAAGAGCCATATATGTATATTCTTTCTACAGATGGATTTGCAAACAGTTATACTTCTGATGAAGAGTACCAGAAGACATGTAAGGATTATCTGCAGATGATTCAAGAGCATGGAACTGAGACTGTACAGGCAAATCTGAAGAACTGGCTGACAGAGACCAGTGAACTTGGGTGCGGGGATGATATCACAGTTGTTATGGTGTATTTTGCAAAAGAGTAAGGGAGTCACAGGAAAATGATTGTAGATCGCTATTATTATCACCAATTAAATAAACAAGAGCAGGCGATCTATAAAGCATTTTACAAAGGTGTAATGTCACATCAGGAGATTATTCCAATTCCAGTGCGTGGAGAATTTAGCCAAGAGAGTTTTGAGCGTATATTCATGGCAATGACGAGGGATAATCCATTGATTTACTTTTTAAACCAGTCAGCTTGCAGTACCGCCAGTGATATGTTTGGACGTCTTGCGATATGTCCGCAGTATTTTTTTACGAAAGAAAAGGTAAAAGAATATAACCGAAAAATTGAAAAAATGGTAAATGAACTTGCAGGAAAGCTGCAGTTGCTGGAATGTAATGATTATGAAAAAGAACTTCGTGTGCACGATTGGATTTGTCGGAATATTGAATATGATTATGAAGGAAGCGATAAGAATAAGCTATCCAGAGTGATTGCTTCACACAATATTCTTGGTGTTTTTGCACATCATAAAGCTCAATGCGAAGGAATTGCTAAAGCAGTAAAGGTTCTTCTGAACGCAGTTGATGTGAAGTGTATCGTTGCAACCGGTGATTCAATAAAAAGCGGACAGTGTGTGTCTCATGCATGGAATATTGTGGATATTGATGGAGAGCCGTATCAGTTAGATGTTACCTGGGATATAAGTACAACAGGGCAGAATAAGCAGTACGTGGTATATGATTACTTTAATCTGACAGATGAGTTAATGAATCAGGATCACAAAGCAGATAGTAACTTACCGATATGTAGAAGCAAGAAAGCGAATTATTATGTGCAGAGAGGCTGTTCCTTTCAGATGCGGCACCGGCTTATGGCATATATAGACAGGTTGATTGCGAAAAATGAAAAGATATATGAATTTCGTGCGGAAGGCAGATTGAATAAATCTGCCATAGAGAAGGAAGTAGCTGATTATATCGTACAGAAATTGCAGGCGGCTGGAAGAAGTTATGGTAGAGTAAGAACAAGTTCTAACAGAGGACTTGGAATACACCGTATAGAACTATTATGAAGAGGTTGAGGATATGCTGGGATTTGTGATTTATGGGATTGGATATTTCGTATGTACGTTACTTATTCAATATATGCTTTTTAAAGTTCGGAAGAATCATAATCATGGACCGAATGGGGTATGGGTTGGAACCAGAGCGATTATAGTTTTATGTGTTATTGGCATTATAAATCATAAGATTGGTTATCTTGCGGCAATATTGGGTTTTATCTGTGCGGACAAGGCAGGTAAGGCTGTGGGATGGCATTGATTACAAATAAGAGTAGAGAGAATGAGTTATGAGTAGATTTAAACAGGGACAGGTAATTACTTTAAAGTCTGATAAGAGTATTACCGGTGCAATAGTGAATATTATGGAAGGATATCCAGAAACAAGATATCAGGTATTTACAACAGCCGGTATGCAAACATATTATGAATCACAGATTGATATTCAGGAATCTGATGAAGAAATGGAGAAAGTGGATGCAGAGAGATTCAATGCAGGTCTGACTGCGTCTTTGATTCGCAATCCATCTATATCTTCATTGTATTCTTTAAATACAGCTAAGATTGACTTTATTCCACACCAGTTTCGACCAGTTCTTAAATTTATACGTGCGGACAGACCACGCCTTTTAATCGCAGATGGTGTTGGTGTCGGAAAGACGATAGAAGCAGGATTGATTCTTCGAGAACTGCAGGCTAGAAGAAATTTAGATTCAGTATTGATTATCTGTCCTCGTCCGTTAGTCTCTGAACGGAAATGGGAAGAGGAGATGAAACGATTTGGCGAGGAATTTACGGCATTGGACGGAGATTTATTCCGCCATTGTATTAATGAACTTGATATGGAAGGAGAATGGCCTGAAAAATATAAGAAAGCGATTATCCCGTATTCCTTGTTTGATGAAAGTAATGTATTTGGAAATAAAAAACATAAAGGTCTGATGGAAGTGGATCCACCGGAGTTTGATCTGGTAATCGTCGATGAAGCACATCACATTAGAAATACAGCGACTTATGGCTATCGTGCCGTTAGTCGGTTTTGTGATGCAGCAGAAGCCGTAGTTTTATTAACGGCAACCCCTGTTCAGCTTCAATACGACGATTTATTTGTTTTATTGAATCTTTTACGTCCAGATTTGATTATCGACAGAAAGACATTTCAGGATATGGCAGAGCCAAATCAGTTCATCAATATGGCTTCAACGTATGTCAGGGGATTTAAAGAGGGATGGAAAGAAAACGCTTATGAACAGATTATAAATGCCTGTAATACTTCCTGGGGGAAAAAAGTATTTCAGGGTAATCCGACAATGGAAGGAATTATACGTGTACTAAATCAAAACGAAATATCTGTTGAAGAAAGAGTACAACTGATTTCTGATATTGAAAATATGCATACATTTTCAAATTTAATCAGCCGTACAAGGCGTCGGGACATTGGAGAATTTACAATACGTAAGCCTTATACAGTTACAGTTGAATTTACTCCTGAACAGAGAGAGTTACATGATAAAGTATTGGAGGTCGTGCATGAGATTTTCTCTACGATTCATTGTACGGATAATACAAAATTCATGATGACAACGATTCGACGTCAGACAGCTAGCTGCCTGTTTGGATTAGCACCAATGTTGAGAAGTATTCTTTATAGGCATCTGTATGAAATTACAGACAATGATGATGAATCTATTGATCTTTCTGCATTGAATCATGATAAATCACTTTCTTCAATTCAGGAACAAATAGAAGAAATTTTAGAGATTGCTGACACACTGCCGGATGAGGATCCTAAGTTTGATGCGTTAATGGAGATTGTTAAGAAAAAACAAACGGAAACTAAGAATAAACTAATGATTTTTAGTAGTTTCCGTCATACGTTGCACTATTTATATAACAAACTAACAGAGCAAGGCTTGAGAGTTGGCTTAATTCATGGAGATGTCATAGATGAAGAAAGACGTGAATTGAGAAAACGTTTTAATCCGAATCAGACACCTTGCGAGGATAAAACGGCCTTGGATATCCTATTGTTTTCGGAAGTTGGATGCGAAGGATTGGACTATCAATTCTGCGATTGTATGGTGAATTATGATCTTCCGTGGAATCCGATGAAAGTGGAACAGAGAATTGGTCGTATTGATCGTAACGGGCAGACCAGTGAAAGTGTTGCTATTTATAATATGGTTACGCCGGGAACAGTAGATGCAGATATATATGAAAGATGTTTGATGAGAATCGGAGTGTTCCATAGTTCAATTGGAGATTGTGAAGATATTCTGGGAGAAATTACAGGTGAGATTAGGAAGCTGGTTGATAATTTCCAATTATCTGATGAGGATCGTCGTGAGAAAATGCAGCAGATGACAGATAATAAAGTCCGGTTTCTCAAGGAACAGGAAGAACTTGAGGAAAAACAGAGGGACCTGTTTGGAATCCACGTTCCGCAGTCTGCTTTTGACAGCGAGCTGAAAAATGCTACGAATTATTGGCTTTCATCCGAAAATATACAGAATTTAGTACAGTGCTATTTAAAACAAAGATTGGAAGCCGATAAAGAATATATTCTGGGTACAAAGGAATTGAAAAAATTACGTCTATCTCAAGATGCCAGAATGTCACTCCTGGATGATTTTAAACGAGCAAAATTGCCACGGAATGAAATCAATAAGTTGTGGCGCAGATGGTTGGAATCCGGAGAACAGTTAATGGAGATTACTTTTGAGAGTAAATGTTGGAAAGAAAATCCGTCAGCAACGTTGCTTTCAATTACGCATCCCCTTGTAAAACTTGCAGCAGATTATTTACAGAGTAAGGGGAAAGTTGTGACCTCATTACGTGTGGAATCGAATCAATTTGCTGCTGGGGTGTATCCGTTTGCAATTTATCAATGGAAATTATCTGGAGAACGGGAAGATATTCAAATGACTCCGGTTTCTTCCAATACGAATTTAAATAGGATATTGTTCGAATTGTTAAAGCAAAGTTGTGGAGTAAACTATTTAGCGGACATAAAAGAAGAAAGTTGGAAAGCGGTAGATGCAACACATCATAGCTTTTGGACTGCGGCTTTAAAAGAACATAAAGAAAAAACAGAAGAAATGATCAATTATAAAGAAGCCAGTCTGCGTACAAGTCATACTGCACGTATGAAGTCACTAGAAGATGCATTGAAGAATAATAGTGGTAAGAAGAACTATATTCAGATGATGACTGGAAAAATTCGTATTGCTCAGGAAGATTATGATTTACATATGCATCAGCTTGAAGATGCGAAAAGCAAAGCAGATATATTATTTGAATTATTGGCATATGGAGTTCTTGATGTAGAACCCGACTCACAAAAAGCGGTGAATCAGTCGATGCTTGATACTATGAAGTATATACGGGATCAATATGGATTGGAAATATTGGAGTCACCAAGAAGATTACTTGGATTAATATCAGATTTGGCACCTGAGCAGTTTAATGAAAGACGAAAATTAAAACTGTTATTTGATATAGGCGTGGTTGATCAGTTAAAGAGTAATCCGGAAAATATAGAAAGAGTAATCCAAATGACAGAAACGGAGTTAGGATTTACTGAGGAAGAAACGAAAAAATACATACAATATCTGACAGTTTTTATGGAGAAGGATAGTAAAAATGGAGTTATATAAACAAATTAGT
This sequence comes from Faecalimonas canis, assembly GCF_054601575.1. Taxonomy (NCBI): domain Bacteria; kingdom Bacillati; phylum Bacillota; class Clostridia; order Lachnospirales; family Lachnospiraceae; genus Faecalimonas; species Faecalimonas canis. The sequence goes on from NZ_BAAHSI010000003.1 coordinate 35,457, forward strand.
GATGCGAATAGAATCAAGTACGGTACAGAGGCTGAAAAGATTCTGCGGATCATTATTAACCAATACAGTGATAGAACGCATTTTATTTATGAAATCCTGCAAAATGCTGAAGATGCTGGAGCTACAAGAATACAATTTCATTTGGAGAAAGAAAAACTGGTTATTGAACATGATGGACGTCCCTTTAATGAAAAAGACATTGAAGGCGTATGCGGTATTGCAAACGGTACAAAGGAAGATGGAACCAGAATCGGACATTTTGGAATAGGATTCAAGTCGGTGTATTGTTATACGGAACACCCATATATTTATTCCGGCGAATATCATTTTGTAATTCAGAATCAGTTATTTCCCAAGGAAGTACCAGGTAGTCAAGAGATTGCTTACGATGAAACATGCATGATTCTGCCTTTTGATAAGGGGGAAGTTCCTTCTAGTATTGCATATCAGGAAATTAGAGATGCTTTAACGAAGAAAATAACGGCTGAAAGCATCATTATGTTAAATCAGATTTCGGATGTGAGGATAAAAATTGACGGATATCCGGAAGAAATAGAAATAAATAAAGCAAAATACTCTTTAGATAAAAAAGCATACGCAGATAATGTATTTGGATTGAGTATGAACACGACGATAACGAATACTCGTTCTAAACAAACTAGAACAAAAGATGCAGATTATTTGTTTTTTACAGATGCAAATGCGGAAGCAACAGCAATTATATTCCGGGTAGAAGGAAAAGAGCTGAAGGCAATTAAGAATAGTAAAATATATGCGTTTTTCCCGACTGCAAAAGAAGCACATCAGAATTTTTATATACATGCACCATTTGATACGACACCGGCAAGGGATAATTTCAAAGAAGGTGCAGAATATGGCAAGCATAATATTGAATTGATAAAAGCAGTAGGAGAATTGATATGGTTTGCATTCCAATGGATGAAAAATCATCAGTATTTATCAGTATCTGGATTTAATACAGTTTTTCCTGTTTATGAGTACGAAGCAGATGATGTATTGTATGGAATATACCAGAACAGTATAGACATGATCCGTGAAGAGGCTTTATTACCAACAAATGTTCCTGGAGAGTTTAAAAAGATTCAGGAAATCTGTGTACCACTATGGGGGATTATAGTAGATACTTTTGACGATAATGATCTCAGAGCATTAAGAAGAAAGAGAAATATAAACTGGCTGGCAAAAGAATTTTCTACGGAAGCATATCGTGATGTCAGAGCCTTTTTGAATCAAAACTTTAAACTTGAGACGTTAGAGTGGAAAGATTTAGTCTTGAATATGGATGCATTCTTCCTGATCCAGAAACAGTTGTCTTGGATGGAAGCACTAATGTCAAGAATTGAAAGCTACTGTATAAAAAGGGCAACCTACGACAGTCATTATATTGATGTTTCTCAGATACCTTTTGTAAGAACTGTAAGTCAGGAACAAATTTGTGCCCGTGATGAACATGGAAAATTACAGGTTTATTTGAACAATCCAGACATTGCAAAGTATCGAATAGAAAGTACATTTATAAAAAATGAGAGTATCCGGAGCTTTTATAGGCGTGCCCTCGAAATACCGGAATACAATATTGAACAGGAAACGATTGAAAACATACTTCCTAAATATGAAAGTGCAAATGTAAAATTTAAAACGAAGGATCCAATAACAGAAAATATTGACGATCTGAAAGTTATTAAGGATGCTATTTATACAAATACATCTATTTTGGAACGGATAAAAGATAAATACATCGTTACAGACGGTAAGAACTGGTACCGGCCCGAGGAGATGTATCTTCGTTCCAATGACACAAGAAGCGGCTATGCATTAGTTAAGGGTATTGTAAGAATCAAATATCTTGCAGATACTTATTTCGATGGAACGATAAGGAGTCTGAAATTAGATGAAGACTTCTTTAAAAAGATTGGATGCAATGCAGGAATTCGTATGATACCTGCTTCAAGGGACGAATATTTACGTGCTATTCGGAAGTATTGTGGAGCAAAGGCAGAGTCTGATTACCGAACTAACATTTTCTTTAAAACTTATATATCAAAGAAATTGGATTGGTCTTTTAATTATGAGGGATTTCCAGATATCTTTACTAATATGACAAAAGAAAAATCATTAGCGATTGCCAGGTTTTTAAATCCAAATGCAATGAACTTTGATATTCAAGGGGAATTAGTGGCAGCAGACGATCAGCATTTCAGTGGGAAAAATGTAGAAAGTATGATGGCTTACTCTATGCTTGGTTTGCAGCTGTGCTACGAAAAATGGATTTATATACAGGGAGATCCTTTTCCACATACACCTCTTGAAATTGATAAAGAAGATTTGCTACCTGAGTACAAGACAGCCAAAAGACTGATGGCTATTTTACCGTTTAAAGAGGTAAAAAGTGCGTTGACAGAATGGCTGGATGCAAATATAGATGATAAGTCTGATTTAAATCTGATAAAACATTACCTTTCAGATCCAGAAGCATTAGCTAAAGTTGCGAAAGCAATGGCAAAGAATGAAGCTCAGATGGAAGCAAAGAAAAACAAGGTAAAATCAGCAAAAGAACTAATTGAACAAGGGGATAGAAAACAGAGAGAATCGGGAAAAGATGACAGGGAGTTGGAAATTTCACCGATATCTGAGAAAGGAAAACTGAAAAGAGAGCAAAATTTGGATCGCCAATTAGCCGATTCTATGGATAATTTCATAAGTGTTGCAAGAGGTCTTTCATTTTCAAGCAGACCAAGTAATAAAGAAGAAAGAATATTCCTGGAGCAAGAATATGATGGCCATTGCCAGATCTGTTTAAAACAGATACGAAAATATAATGGAGAACATTACTTTGAAGCAATCAACATTATAAAATTTAGTAAACTACCAGAGAGGTTGGCAAATAGCGGGAAATACGGATGGAATTCGTTGTGTTTATGTCCAAACTGTGCGGCAGAATATAATTATTGCTCTAAGAAGATATCTTCTTTATATGATCAGGTAATGCAGATGGAAGTTGAACCAGGATCTGAGGAAACTTTAGATATTGGAATAGAGATGCCTGAAGGCAAAGCACGCAGGATTAGATACAGTCCAAGACATTTTATGGCATTGAAAGAGGCATTCAAAATATTTGCCGATGAAAAATAAAAGGGATTAGAAAAATGGCATTAAATTTCTTTAAACAACGGGATATTGACGAAATGGACGTAAATGATATTCCGGAAGAATTTATCAATTATTTAGAGACATTAGATGAAGCTGGGAAAATAGGATTATTAGCTTCAAGACCTGATATAGCTAAAGTATTGGGTGTGTCAGTAGAAGGCAGTAATCAAGATACAGCAAATACTACCGATGATTCTAGTGAAATAGTGCAGGAAGATGAAAGAAACCCGAAATCATCAGCAGTATTTGAAGAAGAACAAGACATACGGAATAGTGGGGATGTGGAACCGGATGTTGATGAACCTGAAGAAGTAGATGAAGAGTTTATAGCAATCCAGAATAATTACTATGAAGGAAAAAGATTAGCAGAAATATTGAAGGATAACATGGAGCCGCTGGAGGCATTAGCGATTCCGGATAAGACAGATAAATGTTTCATACATCGGGTTCCATTCAAAGAGAAACAAATTAGATATACGGGGAAAGGGGCAACATATGGTGTTGTCTTGAAAATATGTCCGCAATGTAATCGTATCTATTTGGAAGAATCAGGGAAAGAATATATTCATGAGGCATTAACCAAAAGAAATATTGCTCATACTTTTTATTCCTTGGAGACTAGCAACCAGTATTTAAGAAGTCAGATGAAGGCTTACGAAATTGCAGACCAGGACAAAATCTATATACCTGAAATCTGGACAGAAGACAATCCACTATGTCCTGTCCATGAGGAAGCACTTTTTGAAATTCCTTGTATAAAAAAATATAAAGATCGAAAAGTAGAGTTCACAGGATACTTTTGCGACAAATGCAATAAAATTCTTATGAGAAGTTCTTCTGTTGCGGAAATAGAAGATAATTGTGCCTTAAATGGTGTTCCGGTAATAGAAACAGAATCATTAGTTAAAAAGCGGCCGAAGAAACAGTTGATTAAAATGAGAGAAATAAAGCCGGACTATATCGTTGAAAACGGTAAACGTGAGATATATACGTATAGTCATGCTGCGGATTGCTTCAAGTTGACTGAGGAGGATACCGTAGTAGTATTAGATTCTATTTATTGTTCGCTGGAAGGACATAAAACAGAGGAAGTATTGGTACTGATTTGGGTAAATCAAAAAAAGGGCGGCAGAAAATCTTATATTTTTGTGGTAGGATATTGCTCGCAGTGTCAGAAGTATTATATGGATATTGATGATTATAATGTGATTTACTCTTTGGGAAGACCAGAAGTTACAATCATAAGTGATGTAAATGATGCAGATTATCAAATTACTTCAGGTGAAGTATTTAATTTGGAAAGAAATCACCTTAATAATATAGAGTCAGGAATTACTGGTGAGATTAAAGAAATTCATGGAAGCACGGATTACGTAAATCCATATGCAGTAGGTGATTATGATGACGGAAATTTATCCTTCGCAAAATCGCTCAGTGCAAATAAATACGGGAAAAGATTAGAGGAGTTAGAAAATTATATACCAAAGCCATATTCATACAGAGTGGATATTTCAGCAGATGGTGAGACAGAAACATATTATATCGGTGCATCAGATGTTATTTTGAAAGATGGTAAAAAGGTAATTTCAGCTAATAGTGATTTGGGATATGAGCTGATCAATTATCAGACCATAAAGGTTCATAAAGATGGAAAAGAATATGGCATTAAATTATCCAGACAATTTGATATTGATCAGGCGTCTTTATATGGATATGTGAATTTACGAACGGATGAGGATGTAATATTTCAAAGTGGTATTACGGATCCATTTCTGGTACGTGTGCTTAACATGCGTAAAAAACAGCATAGCCTTACAGATATTTTTGTAACCATTCAGGAAAATCAGAATAAGATTGTTAATACAGATTTTAATAAGAATATTATCGTACAGGGATGTGCAGGATCAGGAAAAACAATGGTTTTACTGCATAGACTTTCGGCACTAAAATATAAGCAACGGTATTTTGACTTTTCACAGAATGCTTTGATTTTGACACCAAACGAACAATTCAGCTTGCATATTAAAGGACTTGCAGAAGGTTTGCAAATAGGATCTGTACATAGAATATCTGTTGAGCAATACTATTTAGATATGCTTTTACAGTATGATTCTGCATTTAAACCGGAAAACAAAATTATTTCTGAAATGCAGGTACGTCAGGATTATGTGGATTACATTTATTCTGATCAATTTAAAAATGATTTTGAACGTGCATATAACGATATTCTGAAAAAGCGTAATGGATTAGTAGACATTCTGATTCAACTGCAGGAGGCGATGAATCAGGAAAAGAAAACTATTTCCTGGACTGAAGAGAGCAGATTTACAATCCAGATGAAATATAGTGTAGATGCGTTGAATGATCTGTTAAGAAAAAAAGAACAAGATTTTGCATCTGCCCAAGATAAAATTACAAAAGCAGAAGAACGTAGGGCATTTCTGGAAGATCGAATTCCTGCTTCAGAACAGTTTGCAAAGAGCGTTGTACAAGAATCTTTGCCAAGAGTTAATACCAAGATTGGTGAATACGTATTGGAAAAGCAACAGGAGATTGAAGTACTTAATAAGAAAATTCAGGAGTTACAGGAAGAATATGGCCGTATTCAAGGTGCATTGATTATTTTTGGAAAACGGGCAAAGCTGGAAAAACTGGATGCAGATATTGAAGAAGTCAAAGCCAAGGTAATTCCTTTACAGACGCAATTGGATGAACAAAAGAAGATTTTGTCCATGAGCAAGGATGGAAAGGAAGATGATGAAATCCTTGCATGGATGAAACAAGTCTCAGTATACGTTAAAAAAGTACAGGATGAAGTACGATTATGCAGTAATGCAAAAGATGAATATAGTCGTTTTTTCAATGAGTTGAGTGAATCTGATGATAATATTAAAGCAGCCTACGAAGAATATCATCGTGTTGAAGCAGAACAATATTCGGAAGAGATAAAAAAGACAATTCAATATCTGTACGAACAATTAGAAAAATATTCTTTAGTGAATATATATCAGCAAATATATGATGAATCCGTGCAGGGGTTCAAAGAGAAAAATGGTGTTAAAAGCATCACAGGAAAATGTCATAGATATGACTTGTATGTACAACTGATGTTTGCAATGAAGTATTTTAATAAGAAAATTGGAAATATGCAGTTTATATGCGTGGATGAGGGACAGGATCTGGCAGTAAATGAATATAGATTATTGTCGGAATTAAACCAAAATAATGTGGTTTTCAATATTTTCGGGGACACCAATCAGTTAATGAAATCTGGTAGAGGTATATCAGATTGGAATCTATTGCTATCGGAGCTTCAGGCAGAACAATATGTGTTGAATGAAAATTATAGAAATACGAATCAGATTACTCGTTTCTGTAACGATAATTTTGGACTTAAAACACTGCAAACAGGTGTAGACGGACCAAAGGTACGAGAAATCTCACGAAGAGATCTGGAGAAAGAACTTGCAGGGTTAATGGTAACAACCGAACGAGTTGCTATTTTATTACCAAGAACTGTACAAAAAATGAAATACCTTGATATGGATATTTTACCAGAAAACATACGAAATATGATAGGTGAAACAATGGATAATGGTTTTATATCTGTTATGTATGTTGATGAAGTGAAAGGTATTGAATTTGACAAGGCTTTTGTTGTAAGTGCAAAAATGCGTCGTAATGAAAAGTATATAGCCTATACCAGAGCATTATCAGAACTGATTATTGTTGTGGACGAGAGTATAGCAGAATATGATACAGAATCCAACAAAAATCAAGAAGCAAATACTAACAAAAAAGAGCATAAAACAGAGAGCAAGAAAAGAAAGTCTGCTGCGTTAAAATGGGATGGTAAAAAGAAACCACAGAAAGATGAAATAGTAGAGAAGTCATCAGTACAGGAGTTTTCAGAAGAAAGAGAGATTTTTTTGAATCAGATAGAAGTCGAAAACTCATCTCAATTTAAAGAACCTGTAAAGGAATTACTGGAGAATATTGAAAATTACTATAAGAAGTATGGAAAGCTTGATCTTCCCATAAGAGTAGCAGTAGATGGACAAAAATATTTATTGAAAGATAATTATGCACAATATGTTGTTGCCAGCAACCTAAAACTGCGAAAAGTAAATGCGATCTGTATAAAAAAAACGGATGAGATTCAAAGAAACCAGGATAAGAATATATCCGAGCAGAAAGAAGAACTGTTGCCTGGTGATCTAAATGAAGAAGAAAGAGTTGAACAACAATCAAGTGATCTATTACTTCATATATCCTGTATATACAAAGAGAAGAAAAATAAGTGCTACAATATTAACTGTGTTGAAAATGTAGGAAAAAGATGTGTGCAAGATGAAAAATGTGCTTTTTATATTGCGGCTACAGAGAAATTATCTGAATCAGAAAAGCATGAAATTGAAATGGATATAAAGAATGCAGAGATTTATCTTAGAAATAGTGAAACTGAAAAGCACAGAAAAATCACAACGACACAACCAGAATATTTTGATGGTATAAGAAGCATTCCTATAAATCAAATTGAAGTTCCACCATGTTTTAAAAAGAATAGGCCCGCAGAAAAGAAAATTGATTCTATGATTGAATATTATAAAGAACATGGACATTTTGATAAGCCTGTCACAGTTGTACTTCGGGATGATAAGTATGTGTTAAAAGACAAATTTTTACGATATCATGTCGGAAAAGAGTTAAAATTAAAAGAAATTGATGCAATATGTACAGTCGATCAACATTCAAAGGAAAGTGATGACAATGTGTGGTAGATATTATATTGATTCTGATATGGCAGATGAAATCGAAAAAGTAGTGCATGATATAGACCAACGAATTCGGCAGGAACATTTTGCAGGAGATATCTTTCCAACTAATGTAGCACCGATTATTGAAAAATCAGAACATGGATTGAAACTGGATGTCTGCAAGTGGGGATATCCAGTTTCACAAGGAAAGAATCTGGTTATAAATGCAAGAACAGAATCTGTTATGGACAAACCTTCTTTTCGAAATGGAATTCTCTATCACCGTATATTGATACCAGCAAGCGGGTTCTATGAATGGAATCGGATAAAAGAAAAAAGTGTATTTTCCAGATATGATGCACCAGTATTGTATATGGCTGGCTTCTGTGATTGGTTCGAGAATGAACGACGATTTGTGATTATGACTACAGCAGCCAATGAATCTATGATAAAAGTACATGATCGTATGCCGCTGATAGTGGAAAAAGGGCAGATGAAAGATTGGTTTGATGACAAGAAAATGGAACAGATTCTGCATCAGGTACCAGTTCAGCTAAAGCGAGAGGCAGAATACGAGCAACAGAGCTTATTCTTATAGTGGTTCAGAGGAGAAATAGAAGGATGCAAATATTTGTTGATGCAGATGCCTGCCCAGTGGTTGCGATCATTGAAAAAATTGCAAAAGAAAATAGTGTTCCGGTAACGTTGTTGTGTGATACGAATCATGTGCTGGCATCGGCTTATAGTGAAGTTGTTGTTGTCGGTGCAGGAGCAGATGCAGTAGATTATAAACTGATCAGTATCTGCCATAAAGGAGATATTGTCGTATCACAGGACTACGGTGTAGCTGCAATGGCATTGGGAAAAGGTGCTTATGCTATTCATCAATCAGGTAAATGGTACACGAATGATAATATTGATCAGATGCTAATGGAACGTCACCTGAATAAAAAAGCCAGAAGAAGTTCCCGTAAATGTCATATCAAGGGACCGAAGAAGCGGACGGAGGAAGATGATGAAAGATTCGCCCAGTCTTTTGAAAAAATGCTTTTGATGGCACGGGAGAAAGAAGGCAGATGAGGAATTATAGATGCAGAGGAACGACAGAAGCTATAAAGACTTAAAACAAAAACAGAAGAGTGCAATAGCAGATAAAACATACAAAATGTACTTGAAGTTTTATCTTGAGAATCAGCGAATGCCGGATGCTGCTGAAATGAAGGATATATGCAAAAGGTTGTTTACAGCAGTTCAATCGCTTGCTCCTAAAACGGAATATGAAGAATTTTATAAAATTGTCGAAAAGCGTGAAAAGAGTTATGAAGAACGTATCCTGAGAGACATTCAGAAGGGAATTACACTAGAAACATTTATGGCAAAAAAACATAAGAAAACGCCGGAAGAAAAAGCAACTGTTGCGAAACAAAAGAAGCAACAGAGGCGAGCAAAACGGAAAAAGAAGTAAGAGATCAGCTGAATACCGAGGAACGCATGATTATTTATGGCATTTTCTTTGAAAATAAGACACAGACACAGATGGCTGAGATTATGGGGATTGCCAATAACGGTATATCTATGGAGCAGGCATTTGAGAATATGCTTCTGAGTGTCTGAAAAAGTACTGGCAAGATTGAGGGGACTGTGTTAGAATGTCGGTAAGGACAAATTATGCAGACCCCTTTTATTACATGGATTTTCTGACGTAATAAAAGGAGGTAAGATATGTATCAGAATATCAATAAAATCTATCATGCCGCCATCTATGTCAGATTATCTAAAGAAGATGGCGATATTTCCAGTTCAGCAAAACTGGAAAGTAACAGCATTTCTAACCAGAAAGCTTTGATTCTGGATTTCCTGAAAGACAAAAAAGATATAGAAGTTGTTTCAGTCCGAGTTGATGATGGCTACTCAGGCTCTAATTTTGATCGTCCTGCATTCCAGGCAATGCTGGAAGATATCCGGCGTGGAATTGTAGATTGCGTAGTGGTAAAAGACTTATCACGATTTGGAAGGGAATATATTGATTCCGGGAAGTATATCGAGAGATTATTCCCGGCTCTTGGTGTGCGTTTTATTGCCATCAATGACAATTATGACAGTCTCAAGGGAAAGAATCAGGCAGACGAAATCATTATCCCATTTAAGAATTTAATCAATGATGCTTATTGCCGTGACATTTCTATTAAGATCAGGAGTTCTATTCGAAAGACCTTGCCAAAAAGAGCAGCAGCGCAAAAAAAGCTCTTTGGAAAAAAGGAAAATTTACAAGTGCCTGGGAACCGTATGGTTACAGAAAGTCAGAAGAAGACCATCATCAGCTGATCGTTGATGAAGAAGCTGCAGAACATTTGAAAAGTATGTGGAGAAGTTGTGTTCTATTATTGAGAAGTGGAATCTGACACAGTATGATGTGAAAGAGATTACTATAGAACCGGAGAAGTGGTACAGAGTCCGTAAGAGTTGGACAGATGCAAAGAGCCAGAAGGGTGCCTATAAGGTGCTGAAAAATGCAAAGGCTTGTGCAGATAAGAATGAAGGATATTCTGTTTTTGACTGGAATGGTAATGTGGTGTATGTACCATCAAAACCATCCGAGTCAGAACAGAAAAAGGTGTCTTATCGTGTACGTGTCAGCATTAAGAATCTGAATATCAGAAAAGGACCTGGAACAAATTATGATAAGATAGGTAAATATACGGGCATCGGTGTGTTTACCATTGTTGCAGAAGCGGATGGCAAGGGAGCAACGAAATGGGGCAAGCTGAAAAGCGGTGCCGGATGGATTAGTCTTGATTTTACAAATAAAATAATATTATAACGATTAAGCCCGTCAGAGTGTGAATTATAAGTTGTAATTCATTCTGACGGGCACTTTTTGTTTGAACTAGTTTTTAAAATTAAAAGGTTTTAATATATCAATGATTTTGGCGCGTGCAATTTGTACCTCTTTTGTTTCAGTATGTGAATACAATAAATCAATCATGCTTTTTAATATCTCTTCATTACTTAGACCAAAATCATCTATATAACAGTCCGAACTTTCTTGACCGATTAAATTAATACTAAAAAGAGTTTTGTTGTAGAGGTACTTTTTGAATGTATCAGGATAATATGTGGTCAAATATCTTGTAAATGAACTAAGGCTACGAGATGGATTTTCTAATGGCAATTTAGAGAAAAGAACCATTTTAAATTCTTTTTCGTCAATTTCTTCATCGGATATAGAGAGTTTTTTATTATCTCTTTTGAAAGCTAAGCCACCATTTATATTGTCAATAGCTTCAAAAAAAACATCTTTATATTCAGTAAAGATAATATCAGATTTGTTTCTCGACGGCGTTAATAGAAATGTATAAATGTACATAAAGCTGTCCTCCTTTTCTTAATAATAAGTATATCAGAATATATAAATAAATCAAGTAACAATTTAATTAAAATTCGTACTTGACAATTTGAAGGAGTGGAACTATAATGCAAGTAAGAATAGCAATTAAATACTATTGAAGTTGACGCAACCAAGAAGGGAGGAGAAGTAATGTCTGAAAGAGATTGGCAGATGCTACAGGATATGTTTTGTAATCTGACGGATGAAGAAATCGAAGACGAACTAGAAAGCATTGATGATTAAAAATGAAATGGGACAGAGAGGGAGGGTGTTCTCCCTCCCATAACTCAAGCTGTAAAAGATAAATTGGAGGTAAACATGAAGAAAAAACTTAGTATTCTTGAGGTTTCTGCTTGCTCAAATAAACAAGCATCAAAAAAATTAAAATTTGTAGGAAATACAGATGAGCGTATCGTATTTATGTTTCACAAAATTTTGCAAAAAGATGCATATGATATCATTTCTGTTCGAGATATATCATGGAGTGGATTAGAAAGAGTAAAACATAAACTAGGCGCGTGTGGATATAAACTTTATATACATAAAGATTGGGATAACATAAAGGATAAATGGAGATACAGTTGTTTGTCTGCTGTATTCTGCAGAGAAGATGTGAAGTTTGAACAATTATATACTTCGGAATGTTTTGATACAGTTTTTCGTTATGTATACGGAAAGATTGAACTTGGGGACAATGAAATTTTTTACAAGACAAGCCATATTCCTTGTGTAGACGATTCAAAATTTCACGTAAAGAACCAGATTAAACGAAAAGAAAGTATGCTTGTAGATGAAATAGAATTTCAAAAAAGCAAAGAAAATTGTCTAGCCATTTCTGCGGGTGACTTCAATGGAGCTCCTAGTACTGGAGATTTTTATTGTCAAGACTTATTCGACAACTTTTCTTTTGTTGATACAGCATTGGCGGATACATATGAGGATAAAATGCTTGATCATTGTTACATCTCAAAAGCTTTAAGAGACAGTGATATTGTAAAAGTGAAAACAGAGGTACTTAACGATTACTATATGTTATTTACGGATCATAAATTAATTACAATCACACTAGAAGCTGCATAAATTAATAAGATTATTGGAAGAAGTGCTTCGGTTTTACAATCGAAGCATTTTTTAAAGACTAAAATGATTGATATGTAATCTAAAGAAATGAAGAAACTTAAAAACGATAGTAGAAGAAAAAGAACAACTCAGGAAGATAAACTTGCCAGTGAAATGGCAGAGGTATGTGGGGGAATTGAGTTAAACTATACTTGTTTGATGAACAGGAGGTGAGTTCATGAATCAAATTGTCATTAGAACAAGCAAGAAACTGTATATAAAGGGGGGAAAGGTCTATCTATTCGATGTGAAATCAATGGTTGAGGCAATGGAGAAAAAGAAACAGGTATCTACAGCGTCAATATCAGAAGCATTAGAACTTGTTGCTGATGACGAAACCAGAAAGGAAAGAATGGCTTATAGGATTAAAAGCTTTTTAAGAGGGAATGAAGAAGTACTCGGAATAAATGCTATACAATTATGCGGACTTGCTTTTGCAGATGATGAAATGGCCTTTCTCAAAGAAATTGAGATAGAAAAAATAACACAAGCGTTGATGGAACATGAAAATGGTAAATATCTCACTCAAATAAAGGAAGTCTATAAAATGCTCTATGATGTTTTAAGTGAGATCGATGAGAGTTGTAATTATAATTTTGTTCCAGGAATGGAAAATGATAAAGCAAATGCATTTTCTTATTATGAGAAAAGAATAGATGTGATTCGAAACTTTGTGAGTACAAGATTCCTAGACAAAAGAGATGTCCGTGAGAAACTTGTTCGAATTATCGGAGAAACAGAGCGATTCGTAAAGAGTTATTCGATTCCTGGGGTCGTTCAACGCTGGAAGAATATTAATAAAAAAATTACATACTTCGATGTGGTTTATGATATCTGTACAGAGAACTATAAATTGTATTTGGCGATTTGTAATAAAGAAATTGAGTTTGAAAACAGAACATTGTTTATGTTCGATTTTCTGTCGACAGAAAAGGACTTTGAAGAAAGAACTGAGTACTTTTCTCGAATCGTGAAAGAAGTTGACGATGGTAATTTGCAGTACACATATGAAAAACTCTTCAGAAATGAATTATTGGCAACTCTGGAGAAAGTGTTTGAACACGATTTTCCGGAAATAAAATCAGAAATGTAAAATGAAGGAGGGATAGCATGGCACTAAATATTGTAATGGGAGTTTCTGGTAGTGGGAGAACACATTTCATTGAACATAATTTTAGTTCATGGAAGCATTTCTCCGTAGGTGATTATCAGAGAAAATTACGAGAAGAAACTGGTGATTTTGAGTTTATGGATTTCTTTGCACACAAACTATTGTTGATAAAGGCGAATGAACAAATCCAGGAAGATGTTATCGAGGCATTAAAGCAAGGAGAGAACGTAGCTTTGGAGCATACATATTACAAAGCGAAGAGGAGAGTTGCCTACATGGAGGAATTTAAAAAAGTAACAGATTCACCAATCCATATTTATGTCGTTATGCCTTCAGAGGAGCAGTTCAGAAATAACTTGATAGTTTCTCCGAAGCATAGTGAAAAAGACTTTGATAGATTATGGGCAGAAATGGATGCCATAGAAATGCCGAATATCGCTGAAGGGTATGACAAAATTTTTATTGTACGAGATGAAAAGGTCGAAGAACTTATTACAGAAATAGACCCAGATTTAATAGACAGAGTAAAAAAGGAACTCGCAGAAGAGGTTGCTTTAGAGGTGGCAAAAGAAAAAGAGAAGAAGGAACATCAGGAATTTCTAGAGCAGCTGAATGAACAGGGATTTTGGCACTACTGTGAAGTATGTGGTAAGAAAGAACACTTGACTCCTGAAAAAGCGTTCAACAAAGGCTGGGATTATCCACCTAGAATGGGCATGTTTGGAGTTTTAAGTCCTCGTACATGTGGAGAGTGTGGCATTACAGAAACACTTTGGTGGAAATTGGCAACCGACAAGAAAAAAGAACATAACATGGAAGATTTAACAGATGAAGAGAAAAAAACAATGAAGAGGATTCTTTTAGAACCATATAGTCTGCTAGAAGAAGAGGAGGATAAGTAATGGCAATCTTATTTGCAATCGTTGATCCCAAAGAAGGAAAGGTAATTGAGAATATATTAGGTTTGTATGAAGATCTTCTAACCATGTACGAAAAGGCTAAAAACTTAACTACAGGAGATGTGAATAATTTGATGGTTTGCAATGTGAAAGACGACGCAAAAACGGATGTGTTGATGGGAATGAATACTTTCATTGAAATAATGAGTAACACATATAGAGAACCAGATAAGAAAATTTTAAGTCAAATAGTAACCGAGCAAAGAAATGAGGATTTTATCGTCGCATTTCTTCAAGAATTTCTCAATCCGGTCAACAAGCTTGTGGGCTGAAATAATGCGATATGCTGATAGAGTGGTTGTTAATAAGAACGTCTTGTGAAGAGTACAGAAAGGGAATTAACTATGAGATATGCTGAATTACTTGAGAAAGAAATGTTTGATGATATAGTAGTTTTCTCGGTTTCAGAGCCAGGAGCTATGGGGCCAGGCGGTGTGATGACTTTTTATAAGAAAAATGGGGAGTGTTTTTCGGTGGATTACTTATCCGAAACAACCCCCTATGCAAGTATAAAAAATTTGTTCCCAGTTTTGAGAGAATGTTATTGGGATGGTCCAATGAGTACGGAGCTTGCGGCAGCAAGAACAATTATTATTGGTGATTCTTCTGATGATAAGGAAACGTGTGTACCAGAGGGATGGCGTCACATTTACTTAGATTTTGGAAATCATCTGGCAGTAAAAAAAGAATTTTATCAAGCAGTAAAAGAGGTTTTCGGAGATAAAAGCAATTGTGATATTACATTCTGGTGGGCAGATATGCTAGATGGAGCCCACTTTGCTTCAAAAATACTGGAGTTGGAAGAGTCTTACCATGAGCAGAAGAAAAAAGATGAAGTTCTTGCTAAAACTATAGCAGAATTACAAAAGAATTCCGAGTACATTAGGAAAGTAAAAGAGGCATCGGGGAATCTGGATAAGATGATGGATGTTTTAGAAGAATTTAGTGGTATTAGAATGTCATGGCTTGAACTGAAGCAGTTTGGATTCAGGCAAGCCGAAATGGATTAAAGATATAAGGTGGTGTTTGTATGGCATATTACATTACCGGAGATTGTCATGGAGAGTTCAGCAAGATTAAACTGTTTTGTAGGTTGTATAACCTCACCACTGAAGATGTGTTGATAGTGCTTGGCGATTTTGGATTGAATTTTTGGTTAGGGAAAAGGGATATTAAAAATAAAAAAATGTTAGCTCAGTTGCCCATTACGATATTGACTATTCATGGAAATCACGAGGCCCGCCCTTATGAACTAGATACATATGTTGAAAAACAGTGGAATGGTGGTACGGTCTACGTGGAGGAAAGCTATCCAAACATTCTTTTTGCAAAGGATGGAGAGGTTTATTCTTTTGGCGACAAGAAAGGTATTGCTATTGGTGGAGCATATAGTGTTGACAAGTATTATAGGCTTCTGACAGGGCGGCCTTGGTTTGAAAGTGAGCAGCCAACAGAAGAAATCAAACAGTATGTTGAAAACAAATTAACAGAAATCAATTGGCAGGTAGATTATGTTTTTTCACATACCTGCTCATTCGTGTATGAACCCACAGATTTGTTTTTGGATTTTATTAACCAGGCAGAGGTGGATAAATCTACAGAGGAATGGCTTTCCAAGCTTGAACGTAAATTAGATTACGAGAGATGGTATTTTGGACATTTTCATGATAATAGAGAATATCACCATGCAGAAATGTTGTACGAAAAAATCATTGAACTCGGAACTGATACAACTATGGTGTGCGTGGGCAGACCAAAGTATAAAAAGGGAGAGTTTGTTTCTTTTGATTTTGATAATGGGGTAGAGAAAAGCGAAAAATACGGAAGAATAGCTGCTGTTGATGCTTATGGGACTCTTTTTCAACAAAAAGAGGTTTCATATGACATAGTTGATAGTGAGGGTGTTCTGAATAAGCATATTCCGGAATCGGATGTGTCTGGTCTCAGAACGATTTAGAAAACTTATAATATGGTAATCAGAAAGAGAGGTGCCAAAGATGCTTATATATAAAGAAGCATTACTTAATCATACAGGTATCAAAGAATTATATCTGCCATTTGATACTGTAGAAGAGGCTAAAAAGAATATTTTAAAGATTGGATTACAGTATGGTTTTCCGCATATGTGGTTTAATACATTGGATAAACCCAAGAAAGAATATCTTTTAGTCTGTATCGGAACAGGCCATGAACATCCGGAGTTTACTCTTGATGATTATATTGGCAGTGAAATTGTTAATGGTGGAGAGTATGTTTGGCATTATTTACTTTTTGATAGAGAAGCCATGAAAATACAATTTTCCAATTCGCATTAGAATTAGTGAAGGGAGTGGAACCTATATGATCATTGCAGCATATGCCGGATGCGGGAAAACTACATTTGCAAACACACATTCAGATATATGTGTTGAAATTGCAAGTATGCCATACGCTAGAATATTGCCGGTTGTGAAGGAAGAAATTACTGGGGAGTTTGAACGAGAAAAGGCATCCGAATACCATGTCGATAATCCCATTTATCCATACAATATGATTGCGGATATTTTGGAGAAAGAAAAAGAGTATAAATATGTCATTATTCCGACCGTTCAGGCTGCAATTGATATTTTACAAAGAGATTATAACAGAAATGTAATATTGTGTTATCCGGAAGATAGTTTAGAAGCGGAGTATAGAGAACGATATTTAAGACGAGGGAACACGGAAACATTCTGTCAGATTTTTGCTGATGGAATGTCAGACTTTCTAAAAGAGTTGAGGGAGAATAAAGAGGCATATCATTTCCGCTTGAAAAGTGGAGAATTTTTGAACGACAAATTCAATGAGTTTGAAGATATCTGCAGAGAGTTCCCAACATCAAATGTTATCGCGCAAGAAAAAATTGAAAAATTAAAATGCGACTTACTTGAGAAAAAGAAGAATATTTGGGTTGCAATACATTTCTTTATGGATGAAGTGTTCTATCAAGTTAAAGATATCGATGATCTAGAAGAACGACAGTTTATTTATGATTTCGGAAAACGATTATATAAGTCAATAGAGGCACCGTCCATATTCTCATATGATTTTGATATACAAGAGGAAACAAAAAAGCTGCATTATTTTGTTCGAACGGTAGACAAAGAAGGTTTGATGCAAGCACTAGAAAAACATGAGAAAAAAGTGGCGAGGTACTTTAAATAATGAAATATGTGATATCGGATATTCATGGATGCAAAAAAGAGTATTTTAAATTGTTAGAGAAGATTCAGTTTTCTGATGCTGATCACCTATACATATTGGGAGATGTTCTTGATAGGGGATTTGATCCGATCGGTGTGATGCAGGATCTGATGAAACGTAAAAATGTGACCTTTATTTGGGGGAATCATGACTATCTTTTCTACTACTTCGTAAAAACACTGGGTATGGAGTTGACAGAGTTTCATAACGAAGGGGAAAAATGGGATTTTCGCTCATGGATTAAGGATGGAGCATTACCGACTGTAGATGGATTTTTAGAACTTGCTGAGGAAGAAAGAACTGCAATCTTTAATTATATTAGCAAAGCAAAATCTTATGTGACTATTAATTGTAATGAAAAAGAATATGTGCTTGTGCATACCGGGATTGCGGGATTTGAGGAAGACAAGCCTTTGGATACATACGATGTATTGGATTTCTTGAGTGAGAGAATTGATTATAGTAGGCGATATTATAAGGATGAAAATACGTTTGTTATTTCTGGGCATACACCGACACCGTTCATCCGTGCCGACAGAAAACCCGAGATACTCTTAGAGAATGGCCATATAGCAATTGACTGTGGTTGTGTTTACGGTGGACGGTTGGCAGCATATTGCATTGAAACAGGAAGTGCTACATATGTAAATAGATGTTAAATATGGTGGGAGATGAGGATGTACAAAATTACATTGTATGATGAAAATAATTGTTCTTTTATATCAGGAACTTCAGAATTCTTTGTGGATGATATCAATGAATTTGAAGAATTTTGGCTAAACAACCAAGTTGTCCCGAATGAACAGAAATCAAGATATAGAATGTCAAAATCCGGACATATTGTATCTGATTATTACGTTACAAATGAGTATTATAATATTTTTCAACACGATTTAAATGCAAAAATATTAAAAGAGTTTGATTTTAATTTTACAGATGAAATATTCAAATTACATAATTTCTATGGGTGTGAATCTATTTTATACACCAGAGCAGCAAAGATTAGGTTTCGGAAAATAATATTCAAGGAATATTTTTATTGGATTGGACGATACAAATTAATGGGTGTTTGTCTTGACGAATATTTGGTAAAAGGATATTGGAGAGAATGTAGCAACTGGGGCAATAAAATATTAAAAATGGTAAAACATTCTGATATTAGGGCGAGAGATTTGAACGGAAGGCGAAGAAGGGATTGTGGGAAGGATATTTTTGCGGAAGATTCTGTTGAAACGTGTTGTTGGATTACGGTAGCCAGTTCTAAGAACGAAGGAGATTTCCTGTTTGAAGAGGATGAACTATTGTCAAATGAAATAATTGATAGGCTCATGCGAGATGTTTTGGGAGAAGCGGGGTAAAAGATGGGAATTAGAGAAAATCTGAACTTAGAACGAAAAATGTATGTTCATTATGGTTCGGCTGATTTCGATAGAGATAGATTTAAAAAAGCAGAAAATGAAGAATATGATGTAAAGCCAAGAGGTGGTTTATGGGGGTCTCCAGTAGATTCTGTCAATGGATGGAAACAATGGTGCAGAGAGAATGATTTTTGTGAAATAAATGATGACAATTGTTTTTACTTTAGGATACGTGGGTGGCAGGTGTATGAGATTAGAACAGTGCAGGATTTGCAGAAACTACCACATATACAAATGTCAGAGGAACTGCAGAGATTTTTTGTATGGCATGACAAAATGTTGGATTTTGAAGTAATCATGAAGGATGATTGTTCATACTCAGCTCTCGATATAAAAATTGAAAAGGTTAGCGATGAACTTCCAGGATATGATTGTGATTGCATTTTAGTGTTGGATGATTACGACTTGGTTATAAACTATGATGCAAAGCGTCATAATAATCCGTTGACGGTAAAGGATTTATTACCCATGAAATGGTATAAAACCATACTGAGTGACATTGAGGTTTGCGGATTACTCCATACTCCTGATAATAAAGTATACATTTATTTCGAACAACCAGATGAGCATTATTCTTTTAAAAGCATAGTTGCCTGCATTTCAGATGGAAGAATTGTAGAAACTTGCGGGTATACAGAAAACGAAGCAAAAAGTGTTCTTAACGAAATATTGAAAGAGAAGGACGAGATAATCAAATATGTTATGGACCATAGGAAGGATTAATAAAGATGAACAATGAAGAGATTTACATCTTATGCATGATGTTTGGTAATGAAACAGAAATACTTGGAGTTTTTACTGATAAAAAAGAATTGATAAAAGCATACGATAGGGTTGTTGCAGAAGATAGTCGGTGTTTAGGAAATCTTATTCCAGGGCGTCAAAGAGAGCCGGAATTACCTGTGTTATACAAGATTCCTCTAAATTGTTTTATTGGTAGCAAAGAAGAATGGTGTTCAGATCAAACATTTATTTTTTTAGATTGGATAGAACATTATGTGGTTGATATTAGGGAAGTGAGACAGCGTGTGCCTATAGCGGCATTTTATGGTGCAATTGTGTATTGTGATATAGATTTTGAGAACGGATCAATATACGAAGTGGAATATGAGACAGATAATGACCATTATCGAGGAATTATTGATCTTGATAAAGGATTCCAGGAAAATGATTTTGATAAATATGTAGATCCAGTTATGAGGGCTTGGTATGAGGATAATAAACATTTTCTCCAGCAAATCTGGGAAACGCGTGTATTGATAGATATTCCAAATTGGGAGGAATAGAATGCATTACGTTATCAGTGATATACATAATGACAATAGAAGGTTTTGCGAATTGTTAGAAAAAATACGATTTTCGGAGAGTGACCACTTATACATTTTAGGTGATGTATTTGACAGATCAAGCCATAATCCGAATCCTGTTGACTTATATTTTAATATAGAACGATTGGGAAAACGGTGTGATGTAATTAGGGGAAATCATGATCATTGGCTAGCAATGTACATCTTGGAATATTATGCTTTGCCAGAAAGAAAGAGAAGTAAGATTGCACCTTATTCATATAATTCCTTTCAGTTGTTGCAGGAACGTTTAACTCCTGTAGATTTACAAAACCTGGCAAATACTATTTTGTCATGGCCAGTGCAAAAGGCTGTGAAAGTAAAAGAAGAAAAGTATCTTTTGGCACATGCAATGACATCCGCACCGGGAGTAATTAAGGTGGAGGACTATTATTTGATGGGTACATCTTGGAATAATTTTTATCTGCACTATGGTATTGCCGGCTACATATCTGTATGCGGTCATACAAATATCGATGATGGTCGTATATGGAAAAATCGAAAAGAAAATTTATATATAATCGATTGTGGATGTGGATTCAGCAGTGGAAGATTGGGCTGCATGTGTCTAGAAACGAAGGAGGAGCTTTATGTTTGAGATGATTCCATCAAAGAATTATAGAAGATTTATGAAAAGCCAAGTAATTGAGTTTTCAGATTGGGATAAGGCAACTTTGATTTATAATCATAGGATTGCTTTATATGATGAAAAACTCCGGGCATTGTTGGAAATTCAGAAAAATACATCGGATGAATTCTTAAAGAAACAGATAGAAGAAAGATTGTCACGAGACAAAATGTATTATGAGAAATTTAAAGAAAATGACGGTAATGCATTTTACAGATTGTCCACAGGGTATGATGGCAGATACGATGAAGAGGGATGTTATCTTGATTTTAAAGCTGCATATGAAGATGGCTTGAAAGAAGGAAATTCATTCCGAATTAATAAGGAATTGCTTGAATGTAAGAAAAAAGCTGGAGACACGAATGGTGTATTTGGTGGTGTTGGATTCAGCCCGGAAGGATATAGGAATGATACCTTTTGGCTATATTCTGAAAATGAAGAGGATGCAATAGAACGTAAATAACCAACGTTTTGAAAATAGGTATGTGGACATGCCGCTGATGTTTAGGCGAAAGGACATTGTTCATCTTATTGGCACAGAACTTTATGGAATAGTAGATGGTCCTATAAATGATAAAGACGAATTACTATACAGAAATTGTGCCAAAAACGGAGATTATAGCGATTGGCAAGTAACTGTTAATTTGATTTATGACGGGCAAAAGTTCCTGTCGGTATTCAGTCATGATCATATTGCACCGGCAGACTTGGAATATGCAGAATTCGAAAATGGTGATCTACGCAAAGGAATGTTGGAATACATGGTAAAAACATTGTATGAAAGTTCTTGGCTCGGTGGAGGTGGACGAGATGTTGGAAGAATCCAGGCAATTCTTTCTGCACTGGAAACTGTATGGAGACAGTATCTAGATATGCGTTTAGGGCAGTTATTGATTAATGTTTGCGGGAAAACGGATTTGTTTGCAATTGAAGATGAAATAATACTGGAGCGTTTGCAGCACAATACGTTTCCGATAAGGGATTAATTGGAGGTAATTATAAATATTTTTCGGAAGGAGGACTGATGTATGGGTTTAGAAAGAAAAACATTTGCTTTGGAAGAACTGAATGACAATTTCTGGGGAAAAGCTATTCTAGTGAATATCCAAAATTCCACAGGAATGGGTGGCTGGGGATGTTTATGGATTATCACATCAGACGCAAGATGCTATTTTATCGGATTCGAAGGATTTCCGTATGACGAACGTAAGCTAGAAGAATTTGCACCATTGTTTAAGAAAAGCACTACTTATCAATATAGATTTGCAGCTGAAGAAGGTGGATGGTGGAAATACATCAGTAATAGGAAGATACTGATAAGAAAAGATTTTTACGATGCTTTTATGAAGATTTATGAGCAAGAAGATAGATGGGCGAGAGGTGGTTACCATTATGTGCATGTTCCGGATGTTGCGGCGCGAGCATTGGGTGTTGAAAAGTTGGAACGTTACGATCATAAGGTCACTGAGAGCATAGAGGATTCTTCTCCATTAAAATCAATTGATTGTGTAATTGATAATATAGATATGTTCCAATTTGTACGCGATTTTGTTAAGAAAGAAAAGGATGGTTTATATTATTGTGATGGACATTATGTGAAAAATAAAAAAGATGAAAGTCTGCCGGTAAAATTTTATGTATCAAACGCATATGAAGTGTTTTCGATGTTTGGCTCTTTGTGGGGTGGCTGGAATGATTGTCCAGAATGGAGAACAGTGGAAAGAAAATCCAAGGAATGGTATGAAAAGTACGGAGCCGAAATTATAAAAATATCCCATGATTCGTTAGAATTCAAGTGTTATAAAAAACTGGTTACAGAAGAGATTGAACAGTTAATGATAGAAATTGCTGAATTTGCACCGAATAGTTTGGATTTGGCTAATTATGAAACGATAACGGAGAAGCTAAGGAGAGAGGGAAGATTTGTTTTATGGTGGGATTAAGACGCAGAAAGGAAACATCAAATAACCTAAACGTTTCAAATATGACAACGATTGAATTAGCAGAAGTATGTCAAAATGAGAATTTTGTGGCTCTTGTAAGCCGGAATGGTGAGGATAACACAAGGTATGCTGCAGAACTATGTGAATATATCAATCAAATTAATTCGGGTGTTATTTTGTATTTTTCTTTAAAAGAAGAATCGAAAGACTTCAGAAGTGCGTTCCCTGAAGTGGTGGTTGAAATAGATGACACTCCAGCAGTATCAATCAAGGAATTGGAGAGTATAAAGTAAAAAACAGAAATCGAGTCTCTAAGATAAGTATGGTTGTTGTAGATCATTTATGTCTTATGACAACTCATAACACATGTCTATCCAGAAGGGTACAGAATGAAGAAATATTATCAAAATTAAAACAACTTTCAGTGCAGGAGAAAATATCTGTTTTGGCATTACTTCCAGTGTCAAGGTATGCACCGACCGACTATTCGATAAAGAAAGAATTAGAAACGTATTACGGAGATTTCATGTCTTGGGTGGACTTGGTTGTAGAAGTTGCTCCAGATATGATTGGTTGTAAAGATAGGATAAACTGTGTACATATCGAGAAAATGCCTATGTGTTATGCAGTGGATAATGATTAAGAAGGTTGGTGCAGCAGAAATGGATAAGACGATTTTCCATGTGCATGGTTATAGATGTAAGCATGCAGGTGATGAACGAGAAAATGAGTATATTCAAAAAGCTATTGAATTAGGAGCAAAAGAAATAGTGTTTACTGACCACGCACCATTTCCAGGAAATTCATTCAATTACAGAATGGAAATGGAAGAATTGAAAGAATATGTGGGTACATTGAAAGTCTTACAGCAGCAGTATAAAGGAATGATTGAAATTAAGGTTGGACTGGAAATCGAATATATACCAACATACATTGATTACTATAGAGAACTAAAAGAAAAATGGAAATTGGGTATTTTGCTTTTGGGGCAACACTTCTCCTTGCTTGCAGATGGTAGTTACACTTTTGATTTAGAGAATAAAAGTGATGAGGCACATTATTTGGCAGAAGGAATTGTAGCCGGTATGGAAAGTGGATTGTTTGACGTGGTTGCACATCCAGATCAGATATTTAGAAGAAAAAAACAATGGGATTTTGAATCGGTTGAACTTTCAAGACAAATTAAGGAATATGCTGAACACACAGGCGTTGTCTTAGAGAAGAATATCAGCAATATGTTCGAAAAAAAGAGAAAGCACCTTTATTGGCAGGAGTTCTGGAGGGCTTTGTCTGGTGAAATAAAAGTAATCTACGGCGTGGATGCACATTCTGTTGGAGAAATGGTAGAGAATTATAGAAAGCAGCAGATGCTTGCGAGTAGTCGAGGTATTTAATGAACAAAAATTTAAGGAAAAGAATGATTTTCACATACGATGATGAAGCGAAAGTATGGATTCCACAAGTACAAGGCGTTGAAGAATTAAATGGGATTATTTTGGAAGGAGTATCATTAGTTACTTTGGCACAAAGAATGGAATCAGCTATTAAGGAAATGATTGAACTTTTAGATATGGAATCAAATGATTTTCCTGTCTGAAAGAAAATGCAGGAATGTAACTAATTATATTTCGAGTTAAGTCGGAGGTAAAAACTTGAAAGATATTAATATCTGGAACAAAGAGGGGTTTCAAATGTGTGGATTGGGGGCTAAATGCAGATTATTAGCGACAATTAAGCATATTAAAAAATGTATCAAGTGGAGTTGGCAACGTGTTGTTCGTGGATATGCGGAGTGTGACAAATGGAGCATATACGATTATTTACAGATGCTTATTCCGGATATGCTGCAAGATTTAAGACAAAATCGTATGGGTTCGCCAAGCTGCTTTGGCGAGGATTATGTGAATTCTAAGGGGATATTAGTCAACGATACTTGCCATGAAGAATGGAATGGGATTTTAGATCGTATGATATTTCTTTGGAGAGAAGCAAAAGAAGAAACTTGCACTATGAAAAACCCATACGAAGAAGAATATATGAAAGCTTTTGTAGAATTTAAAGAAAAATACGGAACTTTCGGAGAAAAACTCCAAACAGAAGCTGAACGGAAAAGGACACGTGAAACTGGTTCAAGAAGAGTTCATTTTATGGATGAGCTACCAGCATATAAAGAAATTTATGATAAGTACCATGAGGAAGAGTCTAGAATAGAAAAATATCGTGAGAAATCACAAGGCGAGGCACTGGACATGTTGAAAGAATACTTTTATTATTTATGGGATTAGTGATTAAAAAAATGTGCGGAGGAGAAAATGACTTGAGTACATATGTAATGAGTGATCTTCATGGCAATTATAATGCATATATTAAGATGCTTGAAATCATAGATTTTAAGAATTCCGATATGCTTTATATTCTAGGCGATATCCTGGATCGTGGTCCCAACCCAATAAAAATTATCATAGACTTGATGAAAAGACCTAATGTTGAAATGATTGCAGGCAATCATTGTGTAATGGCCTGTGAGTGTTTTTCATTTTTGTTGCAGGAAATTACTGAAGAAACTGTAGAAAAAATGGACGAAGAGATGATTGAAAAGCTACTTAACTGGCAACAGAACGGTGCTGTTTCCACAACAGACGAGTTTCATAAATGTGATAAGAATACTCAACGCGAAATCGTAGATTTTATTTCAGATTTTGAAGTGTACGATGAGATTGAAGTGGCAGGAAATACATTTGTTTTGGTGCATGCCGGGTTGGGGAATTTTGAACCGGATAAAGAATTGTGGGAATATGAGTTGGACGAGCTTGTATGGAAACGACCAGATTATGAAAGCAAGTATTTTGATGACAAGTACGTAATTACAGGACACACACCAACGATGCTGATTGAAAATAATCCAAGACCTGGATTTATTTATCAAGCCAATAACCATATTGCCATCGATTGTGGCTGTAGTTTCCCTGGTGGAAGACTTGGGTGCTTACGTTTGGAGGATATGAAAGAATTTTATGTAGAGGGAGATGATGAGTAAATGCATTTTTACATAACAGGAGATACGCATCGAGATTTTGAGCGTATCGAACAGTTCTGTGAAGAAAATGGAACAACGGTTGATGATGTGATGATTATTCTGGGTGATGCAGGCATCAATTATTATTGTGGTGGTTCTGACTGTGACGTAAAAGCACATTTGTCTAGATTGAATATTACATTATTTTGTGTTCATGGGAATCATGAAGAAAGACCTTGGCTTGCGGCAGACTATGATGAATTGGTTTAGAACGAAGGTATCGTATATGTGGAAGAACAGTATCCCAATATTTTGTTTGCAAAAGATGGCGAGATTTATAATTTCCACGGAAAAAAAGTAATGCCACTTGGAGGAGCATATAGCGTAGATAAGTATTACCGCTTAAGGCATGGATTACAATGGTTTGAATCTGAACAGCCGGATGAGGACATAAAGGCTTATGTGGAGGCGCAGCTTGATAAAGTGAATTGGTCAATAGATGTTGTACTTTCCCACACTGTTCCGATTGAGGCAGAACCTGTATGGGCATTTACTCCTGGATTAGACCAGTCAACAGTAGATAAGTCCACGGAGAAATGGTTGCAGCATATACATGATAATTTGGATTTTTCTGAGTGGTATGCGGGACATTACCATGTGGAAAGTGAAGAATGTGGATACGAATCATGTTTGAAGATTACGATGAAATCTGCGAGGAAGAATAATGGCAAAGATAAAGAAAATAATCAATATCGAAGATTCAGTGGGAAAACATTGAGATATTAATCGTGCTTTGAGTTGGAACGGGTATCCAGATGCAGACTTAGCAACCAATGCGGAAATTGGAATAGCAATGATTGAAAAGGCTATTGCAGAGGGAGAACCGTATGATCTTCTTATAACAGATATGCATTTTTCTTTTAACGGTGTAGATGATACGAAAGCAGGATTCTATGTAATTGAAGAATTAAAAAGGAAAGAGATTCAGATACCGATTATTGTATGTTCTTCTATAAATTATAATATTCCGGAAATTGCAGGATGCGTATTTTATAACAGAAGCAGAGATTTAAGTTGGGACTTCAGAGAGGTTTTGAGCAAGTTGAGGTGATTATATGCGGCTATGTTCATCTTGTTGGGAATACAGATGCAAATGTGGTGAAATGCACTATGTTGAAATTGATGACGAGATGGTGGAAATAATCATTGGTTTAAATCATAAAGGTTATATTACTAGAAACTGTTGTGCCGGACATATAAAAGGAAGAAATCAACCGATAACAACATATGTACAGTTTCAGAAAACATATCCTTTTGACAGTATACCGTCAGGATTTTTCTTAGAAGAACAGGAAACGGATGACGGAATTGTAAATAATGTGATTCGAACAGTACCATTCCAAGGAAACAGAAAAGATGGTTTCTATGCGGAAGTGGGTGGTTTGATTTTAAATCAGGAAGCATTGGAAGACAATAGAAAGGCATATATTAATGAACTGAAAGAATGGAGTTATAATTTGGAGAATATAGGGAAGGTGGTTTGATGAATTACTACATTTCAGATATGCACTTGGGTCATAAAAACGTGTTGAAGTTTGATAGTAGACCGTTTGAAAGTGTGGAAGAAATGAACGAAACTCTTATTGCAAACTGGAATGCAAAAGTAACAGATGAAGATGATGTTTGGATTCTTGGTGATTTTTGTTATCGTTCAGATAAGGATCTATCATTTTATTTGAAACAACTAAAAGGGAGAAAACATTTAATTATCGGAAATCACGATAAGGCAACGGTCAAGAGCGTGTCTGCATTAAAATATTTTGAAAGCGTTGAGCGATTACAACACATAAAGGACCGAGATTATAATGTGATTGTGTGTCACTTCCCATTAGCTACATGGAATGCAATACGCAGAGGCTCTTATCATGTCTATGGACATATTCATAGCGATAGAAATGATGTTTTTGAATTTATGAAAACAAGAGAGCGTGCATTGAATGCGGGCTGTATGATTAATAATTATGAGCCAGTAACAATAGAAGAATTGATAGAAAACAATAAAAGATTTCAAGAGATAGAATAAAGCTGGATGCAGGAAAAGGTTTCTTTTCTTACAACCAGCTTTAAGTTCTTTTTACGAATTCCACTACATCGGAGATATCGCATTCAAGCATATCGCAGATGTCATGGAGTGTATTTAAGGTTATGCTATTATTTTTGCGTAAGGTATCGAGTGTACCGGTGCTGAAATTGTATTCGTGAATCAGTTGGTACTGTGTGATGCCTTTCTTTTCTAGGGTTCTCCAAAAAGGAGCGTAGCTAATCATCAATCTCACTTCCATTCGATTTGTTCTACTTAGTATTATAGGAAAAATATTGAAATATAACGTTGCCGAAAATCCGGCTACAAAATATAATGAAGATAAGCAACGGAGAGGGGTGAAAACGATGAAAAAATGTATGTTAGGATTTGGAGCATTTCTTATAATTTTTATAGCGGTATGTTGGAGAAACAATACGATTGTTTATGGAGAACCAGATGTAAAAAACAGTATGTCTTTTAACAGAGAACAACATCTTACTGTAATAGCATATAGGAACAAAATAGAAGATAAAGAAGCGTTTGCTGAAGAACTAATACAAATGTGCAAGGATAATTCTTTTAAGACAATAAAGTTTTCTACGGACCGTGGATATGCAACGGGCATTTATATGAATGTGTATTTGACTGAAAAGGATTGGAAAAACGGGAAAAAGGTAATGGAAGTAGAATACACACAAGGGCCAGGCAAGTTAGAATATGATATTATTAATAATCCGGAAGAGTTTGAACTAATTGTAAAATAAAATATTAAGATTTATGAGTAACCTGTGGGGAGACCTGCAGGTTTATTTTTTTTGAAAAATTTTTATAAAACCGTCCTTTTGACCGTCCCCAACTGGCTACCTCATAGAAGGTAACAAAACGATAAGCCTTCAGAAAAGAGGTAAAGACGATGAAACATAACTTGAAAATCAGTGTTTCAAAAGTTCCACAGACGGGCGGAGTCATTACTTGTCGCAACGTGACTATTAGGGAAAGATTCCTTCGTTTGCTGTTCGGAAGAAAGCAGAAGGTAACTATCTTAATTCCGGGTGACAGTATCGATGAAGTATCCATCTGTGAGTCAGAAGGAGGTGTGAAAGATTGAATAAGGTAAAGCTGATTGTTGACGTAGCACAGCGAGTGCTGAAAGTGGTCGAAGACCTTCGTTCTTTATCTGACAGTGTCCAAGTGGTATGTAATACCGTACTGGAAGGTCTGTCAGAAGAACCAAAGGCAAAAATCCTTCCGGAAAATAAAGCAGAATCTGTCATTTCCCTTGAAAAGGTGCGTGGGGTTCTCGCAGGAAAAAGTCAGGCAGGGTATTCAGCAGAAGTCAGAGCAATCGTATCAAAGTACGGTGCAAGTAAACTTAGTGACATAGATCCTAAGGACTATGCTGCAGTATTGAAAGATGCGGAGGTAATCGGAAATGAGTAATCATGCAATTTTATCCGCATCGGGTTCACACAGATGGCTGAACTGTACACCATCGGCAAGACTTGAACTGGAATTTGAATCCCAGACTTCAGAGGCAGCCAAGGAAGGTACAGCGGCACACGCCCTTTGTGAACACAAATTAAAGAAACCGTATAAATAGCAACTACTTTTAACAGATAAAAGCAATTTATATCGTAGAATTGTTCTGTAAATATTCTTCGAATTTTGTGCGGATTATCAGATAACGATTACCACTAACCAATGCGAAAACACCCATGTTTTCTTCTGCTAATCTACGCATCTTTTTAATTCCTATATTAAAATAAACTGCCGCCTCCTTTATCGAAAGCGTATACTTTTCACCTAATGGCAATTCATACATCTGCTACACCCCCAAATCTATCTTTGATATAACACTCATGACTACAATATTTTCTCTTGGAATTTCCATACACCGTAAAGACCTTTTCACATACAGGACAAACATACTCATAGATTGCCTTACGTTTCACTTGGTCGAGATGTGTATTCCACCATTTATTTCTACAACTATCAGAACAAAATCTTTTATGTTTCTTACCTTTAGTCTGAACAATGCTTTTTCCACATTGCTCACAAACCGAATTTGAAATCCTATTTTGCAAATCATCACTACAAAGATTATTTCTTCATCTGTATCACAGAGTTAGGATTCGTCAGACTTCTTTCAGATGGCGGATACCATCAACAACCATCATACCGACAGATGCAATCAAGAATCCCATCGTAGAACCGAAACAAACAACAAGCATAAAGTTCTGTACCTCTGTCATGGTGTATTCCTCCTTATGCTAAGAAGTCATCATCTGCTACTGTACCGAAGTCATCTGTTGCAGATGTTTTGCCACCAAGAGATTCACCATCACGGATCTTCTGAATATTACCAAGACCACAAGCAATACCTTTATTTCCGTTTGAGTTGAATGCATAGAAGTTAAGAGAAACTCTCGCATAACAACCGGAATACACTTCTCCTCTGTCAAGGATAGGTTTTACTGCATGGTCAACAATCTGTGGAGCTGTTGTGCTGTTTGCGTTGATAAAGTAATCTGTGCCTTTGGCATCAGTTCCTCTTCTGCCCAAGCTTTCAGCTGTTCTACCGGAATCGTCCAGGTACTGATGTTTTCTCTTCTTGGCTGAAAGATGGTCATGGATACATCCTTGATGTCATAAAGAGCATCGTAAATTCCAAGGGCACCAAGTGCATATAACATCATCTGTGGATTTTCTTCCGATTCGACTAACACTCCAAGGCCATACTTAAAATCTATGATATGGAGTGTGTCATCTGAAATAATGATACAGTCTCCTGTGCCAAAGCCATCTGGTACATAGCAGGAAAAGTCGAGTCTCTGCTCAATAAGAATGATGGGGTCTTTGCAACATCTCTTGGCCTCTTCATACTGTTCGATTACATACTCTGCGTAAGCATCTGTGCATTCTTCCATCTCATCGCAGTTATAATCCGATACCGGACGTCTACTGCGTTTCTTAAGAGCTTTAGAGTGATTAATAGACTACCAAAAAAGGAGGTGACAAAAATGGGTAAACCATCATTAGCGGATAAGGACTTTTTGACTGTCATTGAGACGGCAGAATTCTACGGTCTTAGTAGGAGAAAGCTGTTCCGCCTTGTAGAAGAAAAGAATCTTCCTTTTCTAGCAATGTACGGTACACGTAAGTTAATTATTAAAGCAGAGTTTGTTAAGTACTTAAACAAACCAGGAATAAAGGAGGGGTTAGCGAATGGCAAGCCAAGGACAAAGAAGAGACAGGAAACATAGAATTCTGCATACTGGAGAGTCAGTAAGAGCGAACGGAAAATACCAATATAAATATATTGAGGATGGTAAACCAAAGTTTTTATACAGTTGGAGATTAGTTCCGACGGATCCACAGCCAGTAGGTAAACAACCATGTCTTTCATTGAGAGAACTGGAAAAAATGGTAAGGCAGGATATAGATTCTAAACTGGACCCGTTAGGGAGAAAGATGACGGTCAATGAATTAATTGAACGTTACCTGCAGACTAGAACAGGGGTCAAACCTAACACACTTACCAATTACAGTTATGTAAAAAACTTAATGGCAAAAGAGCCATTTGGCAGCAGAAAAATTGCAGAGGTCAAAACGTCTGATGCTAAACTGTTTCTTATCAAGATGCAGCAAGATGGAAGAGGTTCAAGTACGATAAAAACAGTACGTGGTGTTTTAAGACCCGCCTTTCAGATGGCAGTAGATGATGACATTCTTGTGAAGAATCCATTCGGATTTCAGCTTGCTGGTGTTATTATTAATACTGAGCATACAAGAGAGGCAATAACGAAGGAACAGATGAAGCAGTTCCTGAAGTTCGTGCATGATGACAATGTTTACCACAAGTACTACGAAGTGTTTTACATTTTGTTTCATACAGGACTTCGTATTTCGGAATTTTGTGGTCTTACAATTAAAGACATTGATATGCAGAATCGCATCATAAATATTGACCATCAATTACAAAGAACGAACCATATGGAGTATCATATCGAATCTACAAAAACGAATGCAGGAACAAGAAAACTTCCAATGACAGATGATGTGTATGAAATGTTTAAAACAATTCTTGCCAACCGTCCGAAAGATTTACCGGAAATTATGGTTGGAGGCTATATTGGATTTCTTTTCCGAGATAAAAAGGGTATGCCGGAGGTGGCATTACATTGGGAACAACGTTTTAAACACGCTGTTAATAGATACAATAGTATTTTCAAAGTACAGATGCCGAAGATTTCACCTCATGTATGTAGGCATACCTACTGCAGCAACCAGGCAAAAGCGGGGATGAATCCAAAGACGTTGCAGTATTTGATGGGGCATTCGGAAATTGGTGTTACGATGAATACCTATACACATCTTGGCTTGGATGACGCGAAGAATGAAATGATTCGTATGGAAGAGTTAAATCAAGCGCGAAAAGAAATTGATAAAACAGAAGGAAAGAAACCAATGAGACAGAATATGTTCAAAGTGGTTTAAGATAAGCAGCGGACGCTCAGGGGAAACCTTGAGCGTTATTTTGTGCTTGGGAATTGTGCAGGAACGAGAAAAATAGTATAATTGATGCAGATTAGAAGTTAGTTACTTTTGATGGTAATGATTCGTTTTTTAGCAAACAGGAGGAATGATTTTGTTACAGACTCTGTACATATTTGGCAATGGCTTTGATATAGCGCATGGAATTAAAACGCCATATGCTGCTTTTAGAGAATTTTTAAAAGAGAACCATGAGTCATTTTTGACTACTTTTGAAAGTATGTATTATATTCAACCATTAGATGATACAGAGCCTTGGTATACGAAAGAGGCTCAAGAAAGATGGGATAAGAGAGTCATAGATGATTTGTGGTGGAGTTTTGAAGAGAGAATTGGACATCCGGATGTGGAAGGAATGTATGATTCTGCATATTCAATGGTAGATACAATGCCGGCAGAAGGTGTTATTGATACTATGGATGTATATTGGAGAGAACAGTATGGATTTGTTGATAAACTTCAGATGTATGTTCTAGAATGGCTACAAACTATTGATACATCAAAGGTTACATGCAAAAAAGATAATCTTATTAATAATAAAAACGACTTGTTTATGAGCTTTAATTATACGGACACTCTTGAAAGTGCTTATGGTATTAGTTATGTATTCCACCCACATGGGGGAGTTCCGTCATGTTGTGATATAGCGCCTATTATGGGACATGGAAATAAGTATATTATTGACTCATATCGTAGGAAAGCAAAAGAGGCGCAGGAGGAATATGTTTAGTGGTATGAAAGCATCTGTAATGCAACAGCCGATTTTTGCGAGTCAATGTATAAAGATACTGATGCAATAATAAGTGAAAACGATGACTTTTTTTCTGCCTTGTGGAATGTAAATCAGGTTGTGTGCTTGGGATTGTCTTTTGGAGATGTTGATGTTCCTTACCTTGATAGAATCCAGTATGAAGTTCGTCCAGAAACAAAATGGATGGTTTACTATCATAGTGAAGATGACCTTAAGCGCTTGAAAAGCGTTTTCGGAATTACAGGTATTTCAAGGAAGTTTGAAGTATATTTCCTAAAAAGTGATAACTTTTGGGATAGGTGAAAGTAGGTGATTTCTTTGAAATTAATAGATAAAATAAAAACGCTAATAGCTATGCATCAGGAAGGTCCTTACTGGGATTTCAAGAGAGAATGGTATGGTGATAATAAGGACGGTGATATGCTTATTGATATCATTTGTATGGCCAATAACTTGGTGGATAGAGATGCTTATATTATTATTGGTGTCGATGAAGAACGAGATTATACCATTCAAGATATTACACAGGACACTAATCGTAGGAATACGCAGATGCTCACGGATTTTATTAGAGGCAAGAAATTTGCGGGTGATTTTCGACCAGTTGTGACTGTAGAGCAGGTGCAATTGGCTAATGGGCTAGTAGATGTTATTGTGGTTCATAATAGCACAAATACTCCTTATTTCTTAAAAGAGAAGTATAAGGGGATATTTGCTAATAATATCTATGTAAGACTTCAGGACAGTAATACGCCGTCTGATAAATCAGCAGATTTTCATCATGTTGAATATCTTTGGAAGAAGAGATTTGGAATGTTGCTTTCACCAATTGAAAAAGTGAAATTATATCTGAAGCACCCTGAACACTGGGAAAACAGTCCATCAAGCGAAGATAAGAAATACTATAAGTATGCTCCAGAATTTACGATTGACCATACCTATGAGCCCGAAGATGGAAGGACTGGTTATGAGTATTATCTGTTTGCGCAAACTGATCCAAGACCTCATTGGAGCGAAATAAGAATTTGCTATCATCAGACTGTTCTTGCAGAACTCGGTGGTGTGATTCTTGATGGTGGTAGGTATTTTACAGCAACGCCAGATAGGGATGGTATATCACTTACAGAATATCATCACTGGGATGTGCCATATCGTTATATGATAAAAGGAAAGCTGAATCACCTAGTTCATGAATTTTATTATGTAGATGATGGCGATGAGGCGCGACATGCTCATAATGAATATGAAGATTGTATTTTGATTTTTGATAATGAGACTGAACATCAGAAATTCAGAATTTATGTCAGAAATAATTGGAATAGAAAAGAAGAATTTGCAAATGATATTTGGATTCCTTATATGGAGGAACTGCCAGGTTATAATATGGATGCATTTCGTGAAGAATATAGAACTATGCAGATTCTTAGAAGAATGTTGGAAGAGTTTAGAAGGAGCAATAAAGAAAACGAGAGTTGAGGGACTATGGATATTAGGATCTCAATCTTTTGCACCCCCTTCGCTTTTCTATCGTTAAAAGGTTCAAAAACTTCGGTAGTCTGCACCCCCTAAACAGACTACTACTTGACTACTATCGACTACTACACAAGGCATCAATTTGCCCCATTTTGCAATTTTGGTTACATTATTTATAATAGTGGAGAATAATAAAAATGCCGAAAAAGTGCGTAAAATAGGGCAAAACGAGGCATTTCAGGAGGAAAAATATAATGATAAAAATACTATTCATCTGCCACGGCACTCTTTGAAGAACTCCTTAAAAAGTCAGTAAAATCAATACTTGGAAGGTATTTGTGTGGAAGAAATAACCCGAAAATAACCCATAGATTTTTGTGTGAGTGTTACAAGATAAATAATTATAATTTAGGGATGTGACATGATGAGAATGAAAGCTGTAAGAATTCTAATAGTGGAATCTTACAGCTTTTTTTATAAATAAATTTGAAAGTAAAATCTTTACAATTTGGTATAGCGTGTTTTAAATGTAAAAAAGCAGATAGTTCTTTACATATAGATGTAACAAAAGAGGCGTTTTTGTGAAGGTTGTTTATGAGGTGAGGTAAGAGTCTTTAGTGGGGGTAAAATCTTTACATGTAATATCCTGTGTTCAAAAGGTAGGATTTAAGCGAAAAAAGCATCGTGACCATGAGGAAATATAAAAGTAAAAAGTATTCTATGATAAAGTATAAAGGCTTAGAGGAGAATGTCTCTTCTAAGTTTTTTTAATAAGAAAGCAGTTTGGGCGTTTGCTTTTGAAGTTATAATAAGTGTAGTAAAACTTACACCAGATGGAACAGGATACCGTACTAAGATGATATTTGTTAAAGAGAAACTATTGATGGATAGAATGTCGGATATTCAGTTACGATTTTTCAATATAGGGTGAGAAAGTTTTTTTGATGAAGTGTAATAATATGTGGTTATATGCTTTGTAGAAAAATCCGTAGGAATTAAAATTTTTTGTTTTGTGGAAAGATTATAATTATGATATACTGAAAGAAAATGATAAATTAGAATTTAGAAAGCTGATAAAAATAGGAAATCAGGATTTGAAGGAGAAATTAAGATGGAAGAAAAAGAATTATTGCAGGCATTGGCTGTAGCAGAGAGGTTGAAAGATACGACTAGACATTGTTATACATCGAAAGGACGTCAGGAAAGTGTTGCTGAACATAGTTGGATGATGACTCTCATGGCATTTTTTATGAAAAATGAATTTCCAGATGCCGATATAAATAAAATTATCCAAATGTGTATTATACATGATCTAGGGGAATGTTTTACGGGTGATATTCCTACATTTAGAAAAACAAAAGAACATGAAGATACAGAAGAACATCTGCTGAATGCCTGGATAGATACATTGCCGGAAGCAACTAAAAAGGAAATGAAAGACTTGTATAAGGAAATGGCAGAAAAGCAGACAATCGAAGCCAAAATCTATAAAGCAATTGATAGCCTGGAGGCGTTGATCCAACATAATTTTTCTGATATTTCGACATGGTCTGAAAATGAGTTTGAATTAAATTTAACCTATGCGGATGACAGAGTGGGCTTTTCCCAATGCTTGTCTGATTTGAGGGAACAAATTAGACAAGATACTATGAAGAAGATTTCCAAGTGCTGATATTTTAAATTAGAATTTGTGGAGGGGATATTTTGAGAACATACAAGGATAAAGAGGAATTAAAAGATGAGATAAATAAAAGCTTTGAAAAGTATATCTCTGAATTTGATAATATTCCTGAATCTTTAAAAGATAAGAGAATAATCGAAGTAGATAGAACTCCGGCAGAAAATCTTGCTTATCAAGTTGGATGGACGACATTAGTTTTGAAATGGGAAGATGATGAGAAACATGGAATTGAAGTGAAAACACCATCAGATATGTTTAAGTGGAATCAGTTAGGCGATTTATATCAATGGTTTACAGATACTTACTCACATTTTTCATTATCAGAATTGAAAGATAGATTAAAAGAAAATATTACATCTATCCATACAATGATTGACTCAATGAGTGAGGAAGAACTATTTCAACCACATATGAGAAAGTGGGCCGATGATGCTACAAAAGCAGCGGTATGGGAAGTTTACAAGTTCATTCACGTTAATACTGTTGCTCCTTT